>JASHRB010000117.1 GCA_030037575.1 Candidatus Sulfotelmatobacter sp.
GTGATGCCCGGGCACGCCCTCGTGATAAGCAATCGCTTCCACGTTCAATAGCAGGCGTTTTTGAGGGGCATACTCATTGACGTTGATGCGTCCCGGACGCGAACCGTCTCCTGACCCGGGCGAATAGTCTGCGGGCACGCTGTCGGCGCTGCGGAATGCCTCCATGGGAACGACCTCAAGCTTGGTCTTGGGAAGCCGTCCGAACAGTTCCGGAAGTTGGGTGTACATCTGATCGCGATATTTCGTATACAACCCAACCAGCTGCGGGCCCGATTTCGCGTGCAGTGCGGGATCCTGGCGGATGTGGGCGTTGAATGATTTCAGATCGCTGAAACCCTGTGCCTTCGCGATCTTCAGCATCTCCTTTTCGATTTGCGCGACGCTGTTCAGACCCATTTGGTGAATCTGGTCGGGCGTGAAATCGGTCGTGGTCTGGTGCCGCACGGCAAAGCGATATCGCGCTTCACCGTCCGGCAGGGACCACACCCCGGGATCGGTGCGCCCCTGCGGCGCGTATTCCTCGCGCACAAAGCTTGCGAATCTGGCGAAGGCGGGAGCAACTTCGTTTTTCACTTCCTCTTCCACGCCGGCGCTCAACCGTGCGCGATCCTCGGCGGAAACCGAGGCGGGAAATTTTCTGAGCGGTTCGGTGAAAGAACTCTTGTCGAGCGGCGCATCGGCGATCTGTTGCGCTTGTCCGGCAACTTTCTCCAGCAGGTACTTCGGTGGCATGAGATGGTCCTTCATGCCCTGGCGCATCTGTCCGATGGCCTGCTCGAGCCGGGACGGAATCTGATGCAGCCGGGAGAGGTAGTTCTCGTAATCCTTCACGCTGCGGAAGGGGAGGTAAGCCGGCATGGAAGCGAAAGAAAGATGAATGCCGCTGAATTGATCGGCCGGCATCTCCCAGTTTTTGAAGCGCGCAGCTTCCAATTGTTCGCGCAGGTCGCGCACCATCAGCGCCTGGTTCAGCTTTTCCTGCTCAGGAAAGCCGGTGACATCAACCGCTACGAACTGCGCCAGCGCCTGCCGGGTGTGCTCGAGATTTTCGGCGATGGCTTTGTCGGACAGATCAGTGAGGCGGTCGTTGTAGCGATCGTCGCCGACGTGGGTGGCAAGCTCGGGTTGTGTACGCAGGGTGTATTCCCATTGTTCGCTGAGCAGACGTTTGAGTTCGGCACGCCGGGCTTCGAGAGATCGCTCCTGGGCCGGTCCGTTGGCTTCGACCGCCAGAACCGTCCCCAGAATCAAGGCAAAGCACATCAGCAGAGATGTTCGCAAGTTCACCTCAAGGTTTCTCGAGTCCACGGCAAATCGACCGGTGATTTGCCCTGCCGTCTGAATCGCTATCATCTTCCACAAAGAAGAGACATTTGAGGACCGTGCGTCCTTCTTCTTTTGGCTAGGCCAGCATGATTCGTCGAGAACTTCTGCGCTAAACCATCCTAGCATCCAGATACCGATCCCCGGCTCTCTCTATCTGCAAGGCCAAGGCACAGAAGAAAAGGCACGCCGCGGTAGCGTGCCTTACTAGGTTGCCGATTGCGCACTTAAGCGGCCTTTTTTGCCCTAACCTTCGCCCAGCGCGCTCGCTGCGCGGCAGCGATTTTCTTCCTGGCCTCCGGGGAAAGTGTCCGTCTCCCATTTCCCCCACCCCTAATTCCAGTCAATGCTGCAATGGCCTTGTCTAACTTCGTGCGTTCTGTCTTCAACTGTGCTAGTACTGCCCCTAGGTCAGTCATTTGGTCTCTTTTCCATTGGAGTGGATTTGAAATACTCTGATAAAGACATAATACCTGAAACTCGCCAGCAGTGGGCAATTCTGGGGTAGGTTTTGACTGCGATCGCGAGCTTTCTACACTCTGGAGTACTTCCAAAACGGATGATCGTTTCGGCTGCTCGGCAGATTCTTCTGGCCGGTTGCGCAGGGCGCAATCTCACGGCCGCTTGCAAGCGTGGCACTACACCGACATTTCGATGGAAAACCAAGTACGGCTCCTTCCTCGATATATACGGTTGTTCGAGATGGAGGAGGTGGTAGTTGAGAAGCTATCGGCTGGTTAAACATGCGCGTTATTACTGGCTGCTGCTGGCGGAAGTACATCTGACGCCGCGGTTCGAGGCGATGTTGGGTCGGATCGCTCTACTCCCGATGCCGAGCGGATAGAGAGTGGGTGGCCAAGTCAGCAGCGGAATCCAGGGACAACGGGCGTGGGAGGACGGTGTTGTAAAAGTGGCGAAATATCCGGGTAATTTCGGCAGTGCGGGTTCAGATCTCGGAGCCGTTGGCCGAGCCGTCCGTATGAAAATTGTTTCACACTATCGGCGAAAACAGGATGGTGTATGATCAGTGCCGTTTTTGAACCAAAAAAGGAGATCCCGGTAGTGTCCTTCTAAGAGTGCGTTGCTGGCTCGTCGTCTTGAGTTATGAGTAGCAGGAAAAGGAAATCGGGATGAACGCGCGAATGCAGCATCCAAGTTCGATTCCTGGAGTAGACGGTCGAGCCGCGGCCCTAGTTATGGCGATCGCGCTGGTTGCGGTGGTCCTGGCGACTGGATCGGCACAAGGCCAGACCTTGACGACCTTCAGCGCCGCTGGCGCAGGGACCGCCGAGAATGAGGGAACCATCGCCGCCAGCATCAATACGGCTGGAACCATCGCGGGATACTACATTGACGCTAGCGGTGTGGGCCACGGCTTCTTGCGGACTTCCGGCGGAACGATAACCGGATTCGAGGCTCCCGGAGCGGGTACGGCCAACGGCCAGGGAACTGTCGGCTACGCCATCAACACCGCGGGAACGACCACAGGAACCTACGTTGATAGCAGCAATGTTTTGCACGGCTATTTGCGGAAGCCATGAGTTGTCATGCCCATAAGTTCTCGAGCTGCAGCCTCCAACCTACTGAGCATCCGTTCGCGCGATAAAAACTTCCGCAATCATTCTGGTACGGTATAAAGCGCGACTTCGAAATGGCAGACCGTTTAACTTCCAAACAGCGAAAACTTCTTCAAGAGCTGGAAGAAATGGCTCGCATGGTAAGGGTAGACTATTGGAATATTCGTGGTCAGACCCGTGAGCCCAAAGCTTGCGGATGATCTTGATCGGAGCGAAATTATCCAGAACGGGCAAAGGTACTTGCACCTATTACAGCGAGAACGGCAAGCCGGGGATTCTTGTGGCCGACCCTTACTCTACAGGGTGCTTCGAGAAATGGCTCGATCACCGAGATGCCCGACGGGACATCAAGAGTGCAGGCGAAGATCATCCCACGAACGAAGACGTTATGAACGTCAGCTCGTCTCCTGTTTATCAACAGGCTGTTTCTCTTCTTGCCCCTGCTTCTCTTTTGCTCCTTTACGAACACCCTTCATGACCTTGTTCAAAGCATCGGCAAACCGGGAGAGTTCTTCGATGAAGGTATTGAGTTTTTTCGGTAAGACTGGCGAGGAGAGGCGAGTGTCCATCGCAGCAAGAGCTTCTTGCTGGTTAAGCCAACGATAGTCCTGGTGGTTGATTGCCAAGGCAGTCTGTTCGTCTATTTCGGAAAGAACCCTCGCAAGTTCGAGAAGCATTTCAAGCAATTCGGGACGGTGCTGCACCGCTCCAAAGCCTCGCCTTCACTGGGCTGCCGTCGAATGTGAAGCCTCGTTCGATCTGCCATAGTCTCTGTGCATGTCCGGACGCTACCGTCTCTCGCGTAAGCAGCTCGTCGAAGAATATTTCGACGGCGCCCCTTGTGACGATGATTGGAACCCTCGCGACAACATCGCACCGACTCAACCAGTCCTTGTCTTCCGCCAGAATCCGAAGAAGCCCGTTAACAACCGCTACACAATCCGGGTGAATTATCCCCGGTAGTGGAAATCTCCTGCTCGTAGGTGATAGGCGCTATGAGGTGGCACAATTCCACTTGCATCCTCCCGTGAGGAATACATCGACGGTAAGTCCCGTCCGATGGAGGTTCACGGGATGCATCAAGCTGGCGATGGCTATCTTCGCAGAGCCGCCCCGCCTCAAGCCCGCCCAACAACTGTGCAGATGCTAAGACGCCGGCCCCCGGTTGGGTTCAGCGCGAGGGCATCGTTTGCGTATTAAAAACTGCCGCATCAGGAAAGCCGAATGTGGACTTGGCCATCTTTATTTGCATGTCCACCGTGTCCTTCTCGCAGACAGGGAAAGATGCCTCTCGCGCCGGCGTTCGTCCACCATTGAGAGCCAGCTGCCCAGCCACGTGGTCCCAGGATGAAGGCAAACAGTGAACGAAGTCACCCCTTACCAACCCAAATTGTGAAGACCATGCCGTGGTCAATCAGAGTCGATCATACTTCGTTTTCCATGCAAGCCTTGATGCTGAAGGTTCCGCAAACCTGCGGTGTTGTTCTCACGGGGTGATTGCGAGAACCCGCAGAGGACTGCCGGAGCCGCCAACAATTTTCAAGGGCGCGGCGATGACGACAGCACCGGTGGGCGGAAGCTGATCCAGATTGCACAGGCTGGCTAGCCCAAATTTTCCGCGGCCGTGCATGAGATAGTGATTGGGGAAAGGTGGGTCGAAAGTCGATGCCTGACCGGCATCGGTTCCGACAGTCTCGACTCCCACACCCAACACATCCCGTTCGGCCGCCAGAAACGCGGAGGCCTCCTTGGCGAATCCGGGCGTGTGCGGTCCAGTCGACTGCGCGTTGATGTAGTCCTTGGGATTCGTTTTTTTTGACCAGCTGGTGCGCAACAGAAACCACGCACCTCGAGGGATGCGCCCGTGCTGCGCCTCCCACTGCCCGAGATGGTCGAGTGTGAGCAAGCAGTCGGGATTTTTGGCTGCTTCTGCGCTCACGTCGATCACGCAGGCCGGCCCAATAAATTTCTCCGGAGGAATTTGGTCAACGGTATTATTGGGCAGGTCTTTGCCGGAAACCCAATGGACTGGAGCATCAAAGTGTGTGCCCGTGTGTTCGCCCGTCTCGAAGGCGTTCCAATACCAGGCCGGGCCGCGGTCATCGTAACGCGAGAGTTCCCACATTTTGAAGGCCGGCGTGTTATTCCATTGGCGGGGCAGCGGCAGCAGCGGTGTCTGCGGGCTTAGCGGCTGCGTGAGATCAATCACGCGTAACCGCCCCCTATAAAGTTCTCCCAGCAGCTTAGTTAGCGTCCCAGACATCGAGGCCTCACAATCTTGCGGTCATGACTCGCACGGCGAAGTTCCCCAGGCTTGATTAGCGCCGCTTCAACGACTGGATATGCCGGCGGAATTGAAAGCGATTTTCGAGCAGCGCCAGATCGGTAATGTAGCCGCTCGGACCGCGAGCTTCAACCTTGGCGATGATCGTGGTTAATTGTTTTCCGTGGATAGCTTCTTTGACCGCGACACGAAATCCATCCATGTCCCCGACCGTCATGGTTCGCGGAATCCCTGAAGCGCGTGCGACTCCTTCCAGATCCGTACCGGTGCTGGTCGCGGTTGGAAAACCTCCTACGGAGAGCAGGCTCTCATTGTCGAAAACAATATGCGTCAGGTTTGCGGGCCGGTACCGGGCCATCGTGCTCAGGCTGCCGAGATTCATCAGCAGCGAACCGTCGCCGTCGAGAACAACTACCTGCTGGTCGGGCAGGCACAAGGCTAGGCCCAGGCCCGTCGAAGACGCCAACCCCATGGCGTGCTGCAAATAGAAGAAATTCGACCGGTGCCCGAGCGAGTGCAGTTCTGCCGCCACCGCGCCCATGATGGTGACAACCAGAGGGCTTTCCAAGTCAGAATAAATTGCGCGCAGACACTCCAGGCGGAGCATCATTCCTCCCACATGAGATCACGCGTCAAGAGAACGGCAACCGGTTGCAAACTGCTTTCTGCCAGGGTTTGCGCGTGGCGAATGCGGTTTTCGACAGTGTTTGCGTTGTTGAGAAAGAAGTACGGGATGCCCAGCGCGCGCAAAAGCGGTTCCGTGGCATTGCCCCCTTGTGTCTGCCAGGGGTCGCGCTCTCCGAACGAACCGCGATAGCTGATCAGCATCAGCAAAGGAATCTTGTACAAGTGAGCGAAGGAAACGATTCCGTTAACCGAGGCCATGAAGCCGTGATTCTGCATGAGCATGGCGGATTTCACACCGGCAAAATGCGCGCCCGCAGAAATCCCGACTGCTTCCTCTTCTTTTGCCAGCCGTACCAGAATGGTTTCCGGATCTTCATCGGCCAGGCGAATGAGGTGTACCAGCCAGGTTTCGGGAAGCGCGGATACCAGGCGGACCTCACACTTCTTCAACGCTTCGTAGATCACCTTCGAGTTGGGCAGCGACACCGGCATATCGCGGTACGGTTCGGCTTCCGCTGTGAGGAGATATTCTAGCCCACGGAGACAAAACCGGGGGCCCTTGACGAGCCATGCGGTCGAGTATGGGTGGGCGGCCGTCTGCGGCGCGCTTGGCTTCAGGCACCCCGCGAAAAAATTGAACTTTGCGACCGGAGCGGGACCGTTCGCCAGCGGCTGCTCTAAAATGGCCTGGCGGAAACTCGCGACTTCGGCAGGGCGGCGGCTGAGACCAAAAGTCATGATGAGCGACCAACAGGTGCGGACAATCCGCTCGAAGTTCAGCATCTTCCGGCAAAAAACCTTTCTGAACAGTTGCTCGCAGGGAGCATTGTCAGATGAGGTGCGGGCCGGCCTGGAAGAGTATCTCCGGACCTGGCACGAGCAGGGATCACCCTGGGAGCTTTGGGTTGAACGCTGTGAGGAGGCCAGAACCGCTTTTGCCCAGTTCATCCATGCCAGCGCGGATGAAGTGGCGATTGTAACCAGCGTCTCGGCTGGAATTAATGGAGTTGCCAGCGCACTTCCTTTCCTCGAGCGAAAACGGGTGGTGATGGGCGAATTTGAGTTTCCTACCATGGGCCATGTCTGGCTCGCCCAACGCCCTCGTGGCGCTGTCGTCCAATTCGTGCCCGCTGTGGGCAATTCAATTGCCGTTGCCAATTACGAAGAGATGATTGACCGCAAGACCTGCATTGTGCCGATCACGCACGTTTGTTTCAAAAATGGATTTCGTTCCGAGCTCAAAGCTATCGCGGAAATCGCGCACCGGGCCGGCGCCTTCGTCATGCTCGATGATTACCAGGATTGCGGAACCCGTCCGGTCGATGTAAAAAATATGGACCTCGACTTTTATGTGACCGGGACCCTCAAGTACCTCCTCGGTCCACCGGGTCTGGCCTTTCTTTACGTCCGCAAAGAACTCATTCCAACCCTGGCCCCAACCATTTCTGGTTGGTTTGCGCAAGCCGACCCGTTTGCCTACAACGCGCAGCATTTCGAACTGTCTCCGACGGCACGGCGATTTGAGTCCGGCTCTCCGTCGGTGCCCAATGTCTACGCTGCCCTTCCCGGATTCCAACTACTTCAGCAGATTGGCCTGGAAAACATTCGGGCTCACGTCAAAGGGCTTGCGCAAGCGCTCCTTGCCAGGGCTCGCACGCTGGGAATTGTCGCCAAGACCCCCGCCGACACCGCCGGCCCGCTGGTGGTGCTGCAAGCGAAGGATTCCGCGCTTCTGGTGAAGAAACTCGCAGCCGCCGGCATCGTCGCCTCCAGCCGCTATGATGGCTTGCGCATCTCGTTCCACGTGTACAACACCATGGACGATGTGGCCGCAGTCATCGACCTGCTCCAGCGCAATCTGCATCTCCTTGTACCGGTCCCCGCCGACGTTGCCCGTTATGACTGAACCGCAACCGCCGCAAAGGAAGGTGGAAGGCCGGCCCGCTGCGCGCCCAAGCGGCGACCTTCATCGCCGGCTGAGCCAACGACAACTCACCATGATGGCCATCGGCGGCGCCATTGGGGTGGGATTGTTCCTGGGAAGCAGCGTAACGATCCGCCTGGCCGGCCCTGCCGTCATCCTTTCCTACCTTTTGGGAGCCGGCATCGCGCTCATCATGGCCTATGCGCTGGCCGAGATGGCAGTCGTGCATCCCGTAGCCGGGGCATTCGGCTGCTACGCCGAAACCTACCTCAACCGTTGGACCGGATTTTCTGTGCGAGCGACCTATGGAGCGGCACAAATCATCGCGATCGGAGCCGAGGTCACGGCCGCTGGCATCTATTTGTCTTTTTGGTTTCCGAACGTCCGGCAATGGATTTGGGTGGTACTGGTCTCCATCGCGCTGGTCATGCTCAATGCCATGCAGGTGAACCGCCTGGGCGAGTTCGAATATTGGTTTTCCATGGTCAAAGTGGCTGCCATCGTTGCTTTCATCCTGCTTGGTTTGCTTTTGATTTTCGGCGACGGGTCTCACGGGGCCAGAGGCTGGGCCAACCTGACCCGGCACGGCGGATTCCTGCCCGCAGGATGGAAGGGAGTTTGGCTATCGCTCACCATCACCCTGACCAGCTACATGGGAGTGGAAATCATCGCTGTCACCGCCGGCGAGGCCGAGCATCCGGAAATCACCCTGCCCCAGGCGATGCGCAGCATCGTCTGGCGGCTGATTCTGTTTTATGTGCTGGCGATCGCCATCATGGTTGTCATGGTTCCGTGGAATGAGATCAGCAATTCGTCGACGGTTTCCGGCAGTCCCTTTGTCACCGCGTTGGTGGCCGCGCACATCCCGTTCGCCGCTGCGATCATGAACTTTGTGGTTCTCACGGCCGCGCTTTCCAGCGTAAATACCAACCTCTACCTTTCCACGCGAATGCTCTTCTCTCTGGGTCGAGATGGTTACGGCCCGAACTGGCTGGGAAAGGTGAGCCGAAACGGGGTTCCTCATCGTGCTCTGCTGGCCTCCACTGGCGGCATTGTGGTGGCGATCCTGTTGGCATTTTTTGCCCCGAAAAATGCTTTCCTGAACCTGTACGGAGCCGCTGTTGCCGGGATGCTGTTTGTCTGGCTCGTGATCTTGAGAACGCACCTTGTTTTCCGGAAAGCCCTGAGCGGCGACCAACTGCGGCGCTTATCCATGCGTCTGGCCGCTCACCCGTTCTTTACGGTGGCCAATCTTCTCTTGATCAGCGCCGTTGCGGCCACAACTTTTTTTGTTGACGGATTGCAATGGTCGGTCCCGGTGTTCTCCATTTTCCTGGCTCTGATCTCCCTGTTGTATCTCCGTACTCCGGCGCCAAAGGCGGAGCCGGCAGGGGAGGTACGCTCCGAGTGATCGCCGACCTTTATGGCTCGCTCCGCCAACGCTTCCAGGGTGATCTACTGCGTCCGGCAGATGTGGGCTACCAAGCAGCCGCCGCCGTCTGGAATGGCATGGCGACCAAAAGGCCTGGCCTGATTGCACGCTGTGCGGACAGGGGCGATATTCAAGCCGCCGTCCGAGCGGCCTCAGCCGGCAAGATTCTCACTGCCATTCGTTGCGGCGGCCATAGCCTGGCAGGTTTCAGCACCTGCGACGGCGGGCTGGTTATTGATCTCTCCCGAATGCGCCAGGTCACGCTTGATGCCCATACACGGAGTGCCCGGCTAGCGGGAGGATGTCTGCTGGGAGCGATCGACAGGGCGACGCAAAAGGCGGCACTGGTCTTCCCCTCCGGCGTCGTCTCCCATACCGGCGCGTCCGGCCTGATTCTGGGCGGAGGAACCGGATGGCTTACGCGCAGATTTGGATTATCCTGCGACAACGTGGTCGCATTCACGCTTGTCACCGCCGATGGGCAGGTTGTGCGTTCCGCCGCAAGAGAAAATGAAGATCTGTTTTGGGCCTTGCGCGGGGGAGGCGGAAACTTCGGGATCGTTACAGAATTTGAAGTGAAATTACATGCTCTTGCTGCGGTCACTCTCGTGCAAGGCCTTACCGCCGAGCCGGACATTCGGCGACTGCTCGAATTCTGGAGAGACTTCATGGCCGACGCGCCGATGGATTTGAAATGGAACATCGATCTGCGGCTTGCGCCGCACTCGGAAGAGCTTCCCGGCAAGCTTCGCGGACGACCGGTCGCCAGCAATTCGTTGGTCTGGACCGGCGACCCTGCAGCCGGACACCGATATCTGCGGCAGGCCATTTCCCGCTGCCTCCGTGATTCGGTGAGCAGCCGTGTTATCTCGTTCCTTCAGCTGCAAACCATGGCGGACTCCTGTTTCCCCCACGGTCACCGCTATTACACAAAGTCGGGTTATTTCACCTATTTGGACAACGGCACCATCGGCCATCTGCTCGAGGCGCTTGCCTCCATTCCTTCCTGTGAAACGCAAATCGAGATCGCCTATCTGGGTGGGGCGGCAGCCCAGATCAGCGCCGAAGAAACCGCATTCGGCGACCGGAGCGCTCCTGTCATCCTGAATTTGCTGGCCCACTGGTCGGATGCGTCGACCGATGCCGCTCACCTCGGTTGGATCCGGGGAATCTTTCATAAGCTTCGGCCAGCCATGAAGCCGGGGGTTTACATCAATTTCATGAGTGGCGACGAGCAGGATCGGGTGCCCGAGGCATACCGGCAACGGTGGGACCAGATGATCGCGGTAAAAACGCGCTACGATCCCCATAATTTCTTCCGCCTCAACCAGAACGTTCCGCCTCGGAGTCTGTCCGAGAAATCATTTGTCGGCTGACATGTTGTGGCCCGCTTCGCGCAGAACCACAACAGGTAGTGGTCGAAACAAGTCAATTCCGAATACTCGGACACACTCCTAGGAGCGGAAAAACTGCTTAGCGCCGGGTAAATATCGTTTACACTCCGAGGCTGAAAAAGGGAGATTGAGATGCGTCGTTCCGATTATTCCCTGCGAGAGCAACTGTACGGTTCAGATCAAAAACATGCCCTTGACGGCATTATGCCTTATGGTGCATAATTGATCGTGACACGGACTGTTGAAATCGGAGAGGAATTTCAGCCGGAATTCGACGAACTGGACGAACGGGTTCGGACGGAAATTCTTGCTCACTCACGCTTGCTTCAGCAATTCGGACCGCAATTAGGGCGTCCCCGCGTTGATACGCTTAAAGACTCGCGCCACGCGAACATGAAGGAACTAAGGTTCGACGCAGCCGACGGCGTTTGGCGCGTGGCCTTTGCCTTCGATCCCAAGCGGAAGGCTATTCTGCTCGTGGCGAGTGACAAGTCGGGTGAGCGAAAAGAAGTTCTACAAGCGGCTTATCGCTAAGGCCGACGATAGATTTGATGCACACTTGGCGCGTTTGAGAAAGAAGGAGAGAAAGTAATTATGCCCCGGAATGTAAACGACATCATCAAGCACCTCAGCCCCGCCCTGCGCAAGAAGGTTGAAGCGCGAGCGGCGCATCTCATTGCAGAGGAAATGACGCTGCGGGAACTCCGCCGTGCCCGCAAACTATCCCAGGAACGCGTGGCGAAGGAACTTGGCATCGGACAGGAGGGCGTTTCGAAGATTGAAAAACGCGCCGACCTCATGATCTCTACACTTCGTAAAACCGTGGAGGCAATGGGCGGCAGCCTGGCCCTTGTAGCGCAATTCCCAGACAGTGAACCTGTCATTCTGTCCGGTATAGCTGAAGACTCAGAAAAGGCCACTGGACGGAAGGCGGCCCATGCGGGCGCATAAACACTTTCGGCTTCGGCGCAGCAGGGTATCGTGCTGACTCTCGCAATTTCCTCATTGGGCCATCCAACATGCAAATATTCCTTATCCAAGTACGAGAAGGGACAAGCTGCGCCGACTATAAATTTTCTTGTGCGGCTAAAGGCGTATTCAGGCCGGAGCATCGACTGGATATCGTTACTGGCGAGGAGGAGAAAGACCAAGGAGCTTAGTCCCGCCCCGTTTAGGCGCAGGAGGCGCAGGACTTTTCTTTATTTAAAAAATAGCTTTACTACGGCAACAAGAGCACCAAGCCCAATAATTGCGAAGTAGGTCGTTGCCTTCCAGACAACGTGCTTTTGATGGCGGTCAAAACGTTGTTGGTTTTTTGGGAGTTCCTGCGCTAACTCTGCCGTGCGTGCCTCGAATTCTTGTCCGCCCAACCCGCGCTTCGTTATCTCATCTTTTAGCACCGAGAGGGCAATCTCTGTAAGACCTTCTTGGCTCGCCCAAAGGCGCATAATCTCATCGTCGCTGAGATTATCGTAACGACGCTTTAGTTCCAGTACGTCCACAACAACTCCTTCGGGCCGCGCTTATTGCTATTGAAGACGGTACTTGATTCGCTTTTCGCTGTTGTCCAATTGGGGCACTAAAATCCATAGCGTTCTGCCGCCGTCAATCTGAGCTTTGCATGAGCCTTCGAGCAAGTTCATGCGCGCCCGCCATTGCTTTTGGCACCACAGGGTAACCTGACGCCCGTCAGGAAGAACGGCGTGAACCGTCTCTTGCTGAAAGCTTCTGGTCGTGGTGTAAGCCGGGGTTCCGGGCGTACTCGTCGTGGTGCAATTCGTTGTCGCGTTGACGCTGGCGGTTCCGGTTCCTGCGGGATCACTGACCGAGCCATTGGTATCGCAGTTGGTGCTGGCAGTGCCGTCGGTTCCCATGTGATGAATGGTGACGGTCCGGTTCCAAGCATCCGTGCTGAGGACTTGAATGGTAATGACTTCACCATTGTCCTTGGCGAACAAGGCCGCTGATGACGCAACAGAAACGTGAGCAGGAGTGTTTTCTTCATAGCGTCCTCCTCTTCTACTCTACGGACTGCACTCGGCCAAGAATCACGATGCTAGCTGAAAACCGGACCGTCTTGAACCAATTTGATGCGCATTTGAAAAGGCGGCGGCGCTTGGCTGGCCAGAATTGCGAGGCCAGAATGGCGCCGGCGGCGGCGGGTCAACTCCGCGTCGCGAAGCGCTGCGAACCTGGAACCCGCGGAGAGGAAGCCCGCACTACCGGCTTCGCGCCGGCTTCATCGGCTGCGACCTGTTTGCGCCGCTCGGCGGCATTCGGCACAATAAAACCATGAAAACTGCAGCGGATGCTTTCACCATTCGCCGAGCCACGCTGGCCGACTTACCTCTGCTTTTGCGCTACCGTCGCGCGATGGCGGAAGAGATCGATCCCGCCGGTGAGCCGGCGGCACGTCGGATGCTGGCAGCTTTGGAGCCTTATCTGCGTGCTGCCATCGCCGAGGAGAAGTGGCAATCCTGGATTGCCGAACCGGGCGGCTGCGGCTCGGTTGAAATTGTCCAGTGGGTTCCGGGCAGAACCGACCCCGCACCGCGGCGCGCCTGGATCCACAATGTCTATGTCGAGCCGTCGTTTCGCCGCCGTGGTCTGGGGCGCCAACTGACGCAGACGATTTTGGAATGGTGCCGCAGGCAAGGGTTTGAATGGGTCTATTTGCACGCGAGTCGACAAGGTCGGCCCTTGTACGAATCGATCGGGTTCGAGCCCTCCAGCGAAATGCGCCTCAAATTGTAAATTCACTGGCGCGCAGCCTGCTGCCGTTCTTCTCGAAACTTCGGGCGAGCCATTCCGACCGGTCACCCCTGCCCGATTTCGTGCGCGCTGCTTTGGCGCCGCCTGAGGGGGCCGACGTTCTAAAAGCTCCTGAACAACCGCGTTGCCGTTCCTCCAAGCATCGGCCCTGGGCCAAGGGTGCGATTGTTTGCAACAACTCGAATTAGCTCACCTCACGTGCGCGTCTACCGACCTGGTTCCGATTTTTCAATTGGTGACCCGTGGAATTCGCGGGCGCCGGCCCCAAGAATTTGACTTTTCTTCCTACGGCGATCCCCACATAATCGGACAGTTAGTAACTCAGACGCCGTCTTCGAAAGAATGCTTATGAGCGTCGGCAACGTACCGAGTCCGTCGGGACGGCCCGTTGCACCTGTACCCTGAGGTCGCACGCCTTTAAAGAGCACCGCAAAGCGCAAGGCCCCGCGTGCCATAAAGACTGGGCCTTGCAAACCGAAGCACCGATCGACTAGCTGAGGACGAGCGCCCCCTTTTCCCTGGCCACGTATTGGTCGTAGATCCAGCGATAAGTTTTTTCCATACCCACGCGCAAGGGGATGCTCGGTTCCCAGTTGAGATATTTCCTGATCTTGGTGTTGTCGCTGTTGCGGCCATTGACGCCCTTAGGCGCGCTGAGCTCATACACGCGCTTGAATTTCTTGCCGGCGATTTCTTCCACGATGTCGATAAGCTGGTTGATGGTCACCATCTCCGCGGAGCCGAGGTTGAGCGGTTCGATGACGTCGGAGTTCATGATCATCTGTGTACCCTTGAGGCAATCGTCGATGTACATGAAGCTGCGCGCCTGATGGCCGTCGCCCCAGATAGGAATCTCGGTGTGTCCTTTGCAGGATGCTTCGATCACCTTGCGGCAGATGGCGGCGGGCGCTTTCTCTCGACCGCCGAACCAGGTTCCGAACGGACCGTAGACGTTGTGATAACGCGCCACCCGCGTGCGCAGACCGTAATCCTCGCGGAAGTGGCGGCACATGCGCTCACTGAAAAGTTTTTCCCAACCATAGCCGTCTTCGGCATCTGCCGGATACGCGTCTTCTTCCTTGAGGCCGGGGCAATTGAACTCGCGCTGTTTGGCGGCGTTGTAAACGCAGGCGGATGAAGAATAAAAGTACTTCTGGACGCTATATTTTGTGGCGGCCATCAGCATGTGGGTGCTGATCAGCACCGAGAGCATGCACTCCGTGCGATGGGTTTCAATAAACCCCATGCCGCCCATGTCGGCGGCCAGCATGAAGACCTGGTAGGCGCCGCGGGTTACGGCTTCGCAGTTATTCATGTCCTTCAGATCGAACTGCAGGTTTTCGACGTCGGGAAACCGCTGATACCAGCGCTCGAATGGTTTGGCGCCGACCGCGCGAATACGCGAGTAGCCCTGGCGGCGAAGATCTGCCACAAGAGAACCGCCAATAAAGCCGTCTGCTCCCGCGACTAATACCAGTTCGTCTTTTTCATTTTCGTTCTTGTTCATCTCGATCATCAGTTTCTCCCAGAAGTTTCTCCCAGACACAAGTTTATTGGAATCTGCGCGCCGACTGCAGAGTTGGACCATGAGTCCGATTCATGGAGTGCGCGACCGCCTGTACTCAGTGGCCTCGGCTTGGCTTAAGCGAAGCTGTAGCAGGCAACCACCAAGTGGTGGACTTTTCTACGGTTCGCTGTCAGGGGAGTCGTGAAACGCGAAAACAGACTGAAAGAATTCTATCCGGATTAACTTGGTTGTCAAGCTACTTTTCCGAACCAGACCAATTGTCGCAAGAGCTCTATCGTTGTGACCGTTCAGGCAATCCGCCGCTGTCGACCGATAACAGCTGTGTTTTCAGGTGCGAACAAAGTTCTAGAGGAGAAAGGCTTCACCAAAATTTTGGCTCCCTTGCCCATGGCCAGGATTTTCTCGACCCTGGTTTGCAGGCGATTCTGGGCCTTTATCCTTTTGCTCCCACCAATCTCTTGCCGCTCGATCCGCAATTGGCCGGATTGGCTTCGGGAAATCTGCCTGCGCAACCTCCATGTGGGTAAAGCGGTGGTCAGCATTCATTTCTATGGAAAAGGAGCCAACACACATTTCGACGTGCTCGAAAAACGCGACCGATTGCATGTTTGCGCAACCGAGTCCATGGTCGCTCACGGCCAGGGTCGGGGAGCGCACCAAAGATGTGATGGAGAGTTTGGTTCCGTGAAGGGGCAGCCGGAGCCCGTGCTGGGGTGAAGTTGCGTCGCGCTCCGGGACAGCAGAGGGGAGAACGGCTCAGCGGAAAGGCTAACCATCCCTATAGTAGCCCCGCACCACCCGGGTTGCGGTTTTCGTCGTCGAGGGTTTGCTGGCGGCTGCCATAGCAATTTGTTTCTTGGTGTCGTCGATGCTAAGCCGAAGATGGGTGACGTGTTCGTGCAGGGCCTTCCTCAACTCCGAGGCAAGCTGCTTGAATTGATGGAGGTCGTCGGTAGCGACAAGCCGGGAAGACAATTCAATGATTCGTTTCTGTAGGGCAGAAAGTGCCACCAAGTCTCACTTTTCGTGTCCAAAGCTATGTAGTCCGAGATCAGTCTGCAATACAGTACAACCCCTATTGACTCCGTTTTGCAAGGCTGAACTTTTCCGGCTTGAAAAGTCCAATCTCAAGGGCATAGCGGACGATGTCAGCCCGCGATTTGAGGCCAAGCTTTTGCGCAAACCGGCCCCGATAAGTCTCCACGGTTTTGGTGCCGATGAAAATCTGCTCGGAAATCTCGCGGCTGCTAAACCCTTCCGCCACCAGCTTTAAGACCTGCAATTCGCGTTCGCTGAGAACTCCTGATGGCTCGTCCCGGTCGCGAGCACGTTCCGGAACGGCCTGTCCTACCAGGGTCGCGGCCAGCTCCGAGTCCACGTAAACGCGGCCCTTGCTCACGGCGCGAATCGCAGACAAAAGGTCGGCATCTACACTTTTTTTCAAAACATATCCGGAGGCGCCCGCCGCCAAAGCCGTCCGCAGGAAAGCCGGTTCCTCGTGCATAGTGAGCAGCAGAATACGAACGGCGGGATTATTCTTCAGAATGTCATGGATGGCGTACAAACCGCCTTTTCCCGGCATGGTCACATCAAGAATTGCCACGGCGGGCGAAATGTCGCGCGCCATGCGAATCGCTTCATTGCCATTTTCCGCTTCGGCCACGACTGTCATGTCAGGCTGGGCCTCGATGAGCATCCGCAGCCCGGAGCGCAAGATGGCGTGATCATCGGCGATCAAGACGCGGATTTTGGAGTTTTTCGACATCGCGCTGTCCCCGGATCATCGCGCCGGCGCAGCCCTCCTGCGTGGAATCCACAGGCTAATCTCAACCCCGCCCGCTGGCGGAGAAGCGATATCCAACGCACCCCCCATGATCGCCGTTCTCTGACGCATGCCTTCAATCCCCAGATGGCGGGAGAGGTTTTGTTTTCCGTCCCAGGTTGCAAAGCCCTGCCCATCGTCACGGATGGTCAGTTGCAGTTCGCACGCGGTGTGGTCGAATTTCACCCACACCGTCTTGGCCCGCGAGTGCCGCGCGATGTTGGTGAAGGCTTCCTGAACGATGCGATAGAGGTGGATTTGCTCGTCTCGGGTGAAGTCAGAGAATTCGGAGTCGCCCAATTCAAAGTTTACCTTGATGGGATGCGTGCGGGAGAAATCGTCGCAATAGCGGCCGATGGCCGCCTCGAGGCCGAAATTATCGAGCACGCTGGAGTGCAATCCGCGGGAGAGCCGGCTCAATTCGTTGATGGCCTCGGAAGCGATTGGTAATTATCCCTTGACAACAAGTAGCTACTTGTCCCCAAGGAATACTTACCTTCGACAAAGCATCGACGGCAAATGTCGGTTCGATCAGTTCTCCTTGATTTTAAATGACTTACAAAATATTGCGCTTGCCTTGTGCCGGCCGAAGCGTGAGCGACATCGAATACGCGAGGTTTTCTTGGGCGCGGGCATACGAGGGTCATCGGTTTAGCTGGCTGCAACCGCAGCGGAGAACCGCCGATGCGAGCTCACGACCAGTGGCAGTCTGAACTCATAAGAAATCTGGAGACCATTTGTATGGCAACGGTTCCGAAGTTTCGCATTGATGTCGACATTCACAACCTGCTGATGGATTCGGAGCGTGAACCGGCGATGCCGGCCGCAGCAAAAGGCACGACCCTCCCCGAGCCGGTATTTCCCCAGTATCCGGAAAAACTTGAAAATCCCGGACCGGACGTACCTCCCGAAAAGCGTGACTGGAGTCTTTCGTCCGTCTACCGCATCATGCGCGGGTGGCTTTTTCCTTACGTACGGTCGCGAGTGATGCCCGGCGAATTCCATCCCATCACCGCCTATTTGTTCGTCGAGTACAAGTGCAATCTCGACTGCTGGTATTGCTGGGCCTTCAACAACAAGGTGAAGGGCATGACCGAGGATGTTGCCCGGCGTTCGATTGACTGGCTCCACGACCACGGCTGTCGCGTGCTTGCGCTGATGGGGGGCGAGCCGCTGCTGCGGCCGCAGTTTGCGCACAAGGTGGTCTATTACGGGGCAAAGAAGGGTTTCTGGATCTACATCGGTACCAACGGACGTTTGCTGAGACCCGACCTGGCCGATCGCCTAGGGGATGCCGGCGCCTCGGTCTTCAATTTTGCCGTCGATTCCTGGGACGAAAAGCCCAGCCTGCCGAAAGCAGTTGTGCCCGTGCGCAAGCACCTGGAGCATTTGCTCAAGAAGCAGTACCTATACGGTTACATGGTTTTCTTCAACATGAATATCTGCCGGAACAATACCCAAGACATCCGAATACTGACCGAGTATGCCCGTGACCACCACATCGCCACCGACTATCACATCAATGAAACCCCGATGCTCGAGCAGGACGAGCACTTCAAACATTTGAGCGACAACCCGACTTACATCCGGCCCGAGGATTGGCCGCAGATCGACTCGCTCGTCGACTGGCTGATCGACAAGAACAGGGCCGGATACCAGATGGTGAATTCGGTGCAGCGTCTGCAGGAAATAAAGGCCTTTATCCGCATGGCCAGCGGTGCGGACTTGAAGCGTCTTGGCTGGAATGGCGACGGGACCGAAACGGATGGCAACGTTGCCAAGCAGTTGGCCGACACGCCGGGAATCATCCAGGACGCCAGCGGTGAGCTTCGGTTTGCCGAGTGGGGCTGCCGCGCCGGCCAGAACAATGTCATCATCCGCACCGATGGGACCGTCGCGCCCTGCTTCCCCATGTACGCTTCCACTTATGACTGGGGCAACATCGATGCGCACAGATTTGATGACGGCCAACTGGCCAGCATGAAGAAAACATGTCAACAACATTGCTTCTCGACTCTCAATCACAATCTCGCGTACTGCTATAACGACGCCCGGGTGATCAAGTTTGTCTGGACGAATCTCGTCAAGAATCGAATGCAGGGTGGAGCGAGAAGCTTTGAGGACTAACCTCCATTTTGGAGCCGCTGGTTCCCCGGCCACAGACGCCAGTTTTCCTTCTTGTTCCCCAGTGTCTTGACCCCAAGGTTGAGAAGGCCTTTGTCGTCGGCGGCAAGAGAGAACAATCGAGTTGCATCGCGCCCATAGTTGAGCAGATTCTTTGGTGGAGGACGGGAGCAAAATCTCATGCGGAATCAACCGCGCACACTCCTTGCCTGAGAACAGTTTCGGAACAGCGCAAGCATCAGCAAGTAAGAAAATTGGGTCGTGGAGTCATGCGGTCCTTAATTCTTAAGCCCCCCTTACGACGGTAGGCGTGAGAAGCGGACCCACGTTGTTTACAATTTCTAGTTCTCGTGTTTTAGCCACTGCACTGGCTTCCCGTGGAAACCGGATCGGGCCAGCAGCCGGTTTTTGCCCCCCGGCCAAAGCTGCAGGCGGACTTCGGCGACGTTGTCGGCTGGCTCGAAGCGAAGCCAGGCAAGCGGCTGGTTGTGAGTAGCGGCCTTTCCTGCCAGGGCCATGGTACGCTCGAAGCGCGCACGATCGATATTCGACAGATATTGCCACACAATCGCGTGATAGACCACGGTGGCCACGCCAGGAACAACCTCGGCCAGCGCCGTCTCCAGCCAGTCGGGCGCGTTGCCTTGGTCCAAGTGGGCAGGTACACGGCGTGCCACATCGATGGCCGCCGCCAGCTGGCGAAAACGCTCCACCTGATCCGGCCACACATAGGACTGTAGAGTCAGCCGCCCTTCCTCCGTGCCCGGGTCGATCGGTCGAGCGTCGCAGCCGCGCCGCTCGACAATGTTCGCGCGCAGGTCGAAACGCGGATGCTCACCGTCAAACACGCCTGTGATGCGCACCGGTGAATCACAATCGCCCCAGCCCTCGCGGCCTGCTTGGTAGCGGTATTGGTCCCACCGAAGGATCAAACCGCCCGCGGCTCCGACTTCCAAGAGGCGCAGCGGAAGACCGGCTTGGCGTGCGACCTC
>JASHRB010000118.1 GCA_030037575.1 Candidatus Sulfotelmatobacter sp.
GGACCGAAATTCAATTCGCGATTCACACCTACATTTTATCGCATTAGCCTGGTTGTTGATCAGAGGAGCGCGTCTTTATCTGCGCTGCTTCCACCTCTTCCAGCAGCTCCGGCAACCTGCGCGCGTCGCCAGCAGAATTGCCGAATCGAGCTGACTCGTAGGCGTCCGTAAACTGCTGCACTGAATGCTTCAATCGAATCTCTTCAATCGCACGAGCAAATTCCTGCGCCGTGTGAGAAGGCGATTTTTGTACGCCGCGTCGCGCCAAATATTTGACCATGCGCTCGTACCACATCGATGCAGTTTGCTCCGGCGAGCGTTCAGGGTGTCGGCGCAACCCCCAGGTTCGAATCACCGCAGCGATACGGGCGATGTTCGTCAGCAGCAGTAGGATGACCGCAAACGCGAGGCTTGCTCCCAGCCACCATACCGGTCTACCGGCTGCGCGGCGCTGGAATATTCGCGCTTGCTTCATCATCCGCAAATAGGTAATGCGCACCCTCAGCCGCATACGATCCAGGCTGCCGCGAGATCCCGTCAGCACAGAATGCCCAAGAACATATTGATGCGAAGAGTCGTAGCTCACCACCCACTCCCGCCAGAACGAAGCCGCAGCGTCCAAGTAGAGCAGGGTGCGGCTCCAGCCTTGCGGCGAGCCGACCGCACCGCCGGGGGTGGGATCGAACGTAATCCATCCGTAACCCGGAAAATAGGCTTCTACCCAGGCGTGCGCGTCGCGCGCGCGGATTACATAATTGCTCGTGACGTCGTTAAATTCCGAACTGCGAAAGCCGTTCACCACGCGCGAGGGGATGCGCAGCGTCCTCAGCATGACCGCCATCGAAGAGGCGAAATACTCGCAGTGACCCTGCTTTCTCGCAAACAGAAAATATCCTAAAGGGTCTGCCACCGGCGCGCGCAACAACTGCAAGGTGTATCCGTAGTGCGTCTTCAAATATCTCTCGATCGCAACCGCCTTGTCGTAATTGTTGGAAGCGGAAGCGGACACTTGTTTCGCCAACTCTGCAATGCGGGGATCAAGCTCGGGAAGTTGGAGGTATTCGAAAGTAAACGGTGGCAGCAACTCCCCGGCTTGGCGAAGCACTTCAGGAGATGGCCTTGAAATATCCGAGTCGGCCTCATAGATACTCACGCCGTGCTGGCTGTCGAAATTGGAAACCGCACCGCCAGAATCGATTTGCAACGTACGATAGGCTCCGCTTAGCCGGCGTGCCCAGGGCGCGAGAAAGAATACATTGGCGCCAATGGGCTCCATGAGTACGCGGTAATGAATGATGCGGCCGTTTTCCGCCGCGATGCGATCGCGGGCAACCGCGGGCAGCGTTATTCCCTGGCTGAAGTCAGGAATGGAAAAGCTGCTGTTTGCGCCACGATGCAGCATGTACTGCTGCGGGGGATTGGACCAGTCAAGCCCGTCGAAATTCGCTAGCGAGACTCCGCGCCAGTGCAGGGCATATTGACCACCCTTATCGCCATCAATTTGGATGTGCATCACTACGGCATTCGACTGCTGAATCTGGCCGATTCCGCCAAGCCGCACGCGGTCACTAAATCCAGCGGCATAGTTCGTGCCGAACGAATACGCTCCCATGTAACCGGCCGATGCCCGTGGCAGAACAAAGAAGATCGCGGCTGCTGCCAGCAGAGTCATAAGCGCCAGCACCGGCGTCAGCCAGGCCAGAGAGAACGCCAGGTGCCGATGCTCGTACGTATCGCGAGAATGGCGCGCATGGAATTGCGCGGCGCGTCCCGAGCGGCGCATTTCCATCAGAATGAACGTCGCCACCGCCATCAGCATGAACCCGGCGAAAAGAATGAGAAAAATGCTGTCGACGGTCAGCACAGCAGAAGCGAGCACCATGAGAAATGAGACGATGGTGAGCATTACGTAATCACGATCGCGGCGCAGCGAGAACATTCGAACCACCACGGCAAACAGCACCAGGTGGACCGTCGCCGTAAGAAAACTTCGCGAGAAGAAAAGGTAATCGGCAGCGTAGAAAACGAAGTAAGCCAGGCTGAGAGGCGTGGTCCACTTCTGCGGAATCACGATGCGCCGCCGGCGCACCAGCAAACCGCCGCGCAGGGCCAGCACCGCAGCCACCAGCACGGTCGTCGAAAGGTTCAGCGTGCCGGTGCTGGCCAATGTTCCAAATCCCATGAGCACAAGCAAATAAATCGAAGCTTCGAAGTATTTGTTAACAGCTTGCGAAACCGGGATGACTGCGAATTTTGGGGGCGTTTGCGACATCGGGAAAAGACTATTGTTCGACAGTCGTGCGGTAAAGGGAAGGCTCCTTTGTTGATTTCTTGCGCGAAGGTCACTGGTTTGGAGGATAGGCATTATCCCGCTAGTTGGATATGAGTGTCCTGGAAGGACCGCTAAGAGGGAGATCCCTTGACCCGCCGGAAAAAGCGTGGGCCTTCGGGATGGCGCTGCTTGAGAAGCGGCCCGCGACCGAAGTCTCACTGTCGTTCTTGCCCAGCAGGAGGGCACTGGCCGTTTGCTAGAATGAATCCGGTCAGGCATCGGTCTCACGCGACGTACTCTCGCCAACCCCGCCAGGTCCGGAAGGAAGCAACGGTAACGGGCTCTTGCGTGTGCAGTGGGCCGCCGGTGCCTGGCTTAATCATCGGCCTCTGGTTTTTACGCTTCCGGTTCATCCAAAGTCTCGCCCTAAAGGAGCCAGAATGAATCTCTCACATGGCATGATCGCTTGCGCGCTTCTCTTCACCCTCTGCGGTCTCGCAGTCACACAAACCGCGAAGGTCAACTCCGTTCTCGACATGTCGGAGTTCCTTCAGGACTGGCAGATTTCGAAGCAGTTCACCATCGACGTGGCCAATGCCATGCCCGCAGAGCTGTATGATTTCAAGCCCAATCCCGCGGAAATGAGCTTCGGCGAGCAGATGGTTCATATCGCCGCTTCGAATGTGTATCGCTTCAACGAAATCACGGGTATTAAGACGCCGTTTCCTCTGGATCGCGACAGGCCGCTTCCTTCGGATAAACAGTCGGTTTTGACGATGCTTAATCAGTCGTTCGATTACGTGGTCGCGGTGCTGCCGCAGATTACGCCGGAGCAACTGAAGCATACTTGGCACATTGCCTCGTGGAAGGGACACACCGATCCCGACGGTCGAGCCATGATCGTCAACATGTTTGTTCACACGGCGCATCACCGGGCGCAATGCGAAGTGTATCTGCGGGCAAAGGGCATCACGCCTCCGACCTACACATTTTGAAAAGCCGTTTTGTTGGATTTTTGCGCCGCATTTCTTTACAACATTCTTACAACTCTCCGCGCAAGAAACTCGCCCTGGGTGCGTCCTGACTAAGTCAGATAAATAATTCTGAGAGGGTGTGGCGCAGAAATGATCCGCAATTTTCCTGAAAAACCGGTATCGCCGTCCGTCACCATTCGTGTTTCTGGCAGCTTGTCGCAGGGCCATCTGTCCTATCTCGATCAGCTCGTGGTCTCGGCGATCGACTGCGGTCTTTGGCCGCTGCTCGAGATGAGTTACCTGGAGCAACTGGACCAGTTTGCGCTCGCCTACTTGATACAAGGCGAAGGCCGATACTTCGGCATTGTCGCGTGCCCGAATTTTATCCGCGAATGGATGCAACTTGAGAAAGAGCGCTCGACGGCATGAGCGCGCCGAAGGGAATTCCACCAGAGCACGCGGCTGCCCATGGCAAATCGCAGCAGGGCCAGTAAGCCTTCCGTTAGACATTCCCGCTTCAATCGTTCAAAATACATGTTCCGCTTTAACTAGGAGCCATAATTGAACGATTCCAGCAAGCCCCTGCACGCAATTAGAAGAGTCAAAATCAGCGCACTCGGCACCTACGTACCCCCTCGCCTTCTTACCAATTCCGACCTCGAAAAAATGGTCAACACCACCAACGAGTGGATTCTCAGTCGCGTCGGCATTCGCGAACGCCACATTGTCGACAAGGGCATAGCTACCAGCGACCTCGCGGTCGAGGCGGCAAAGAAGGCGCTTGCCCAGCGCGGCATCACTCCTAATGACATCGATGCCATCATCATTGGCACGGTCACGCCGGATATGTTTTTCCCCTCCACCGCCTGCCTCATCCAGCACAAGCTCGGCGCGGAACATGCCTGGGGATTCGATCTTTCCGCGGCGTGCTCGGGCTTTATCTACGCTGTGCAATCCGGGGCGCAGTTCGTTGCCACAGGGGTGCATAAGCGTGTTCTGGTTATCGGTGCGGACGTGATGTCGTCCATCATTGATTACACCGATCGGGCCACCTGCGTGATCTTTGGCGATGGCGCCGGCGCCGTGATTCTAGAGCCTTCTGATGACAATTCCGTGGGCCTGATCGACTTCATCCACGAAGTCGACGGCTCTGGCGGCTGCTATCTGAACATGCCCGGCGGAGGAAGCTTGAATCCATCGACGCGGGAGACGGTTGACCACAAGATGCACTACGTGCACCAGGACGGCCAGCAGGTTTTCAAGTTTGCAGTGCGCCGGCAAACCGAAGCCTGTTTGAAGCTGCTCGAAAGGAATGGCCTGAATGGGTCAGACATCGATGTCTTTCTCCCTCATCAGGCGAACTTGCGCATCATTAACGCCACCGCCGAGCGTCTTGGCCTTTGCCCGGAGAGCGTGATCGTTAACATCGACCGCTTCGGCAACACGACTGCAGGTACGGTTCCATTGGCGATGAGCACGGCGGTTGAGGATGGCAAACTGAAGCAGGGAAGTTTAGTATTGATGGCTGCGGTAGGCGCCGGCTTTACCGTGGGTGCTGCCCTGCTGCGCTGGGCGTTTTAATCCGCTATTCGTTGCGACCGGCCCGCCTCTTGCCGCCCCTGTGAGAGATTGCTTTTTCATGACCTCGGTAATGTCTTGTGTGCCATTTTGATAGCGCGCATCGTGCACGGCTTGCTATGTTGTCGCAAATCCGTCCGCTTCACGTGGGGATGCCGCGGACGACGGCGATATGTTTCGTGCAACCTGTTTTTCTTTTCTGCTGGTTTTGGCTGCGCTCGGGGCAGTCGGTGCGCAAAACCCAAAAGACGATTCCCAACAAACCAAGCTGCTGTTCATGGAACATCTGTGGAATGAAGCGCAGGTCAACCGCGACTCCCGCTCGCTTGACGCCATGCTCGGGGCCAATTTCGTCAACACCGAGTACGATGGTGAGGTCAGCGATCGGGTCAAGTTTCTGGAGGGAATCAAGGATCCGCAGTTCAATTTGACCAGCCTTACCATTCAGGACACAAAAGTCAGCATGTATGGTGACTCGGCCGTGGTCATCGGAACCTACCGCACCAAAGGCACCTATCAAGGCAAGCCCTACGAGCACGTCGGCCGCTTCACCGATACTTGGGTGTTTACTGACGGCCGGTGGCAATGTGTGGCCAGCCACACCAGCCTGGTGAAGAAGTAGAACCCGACTAGTTACAGCTGTTTTTTCCGCCGGCTCGACCCGGAGGCTTGACAAAGGCAAATCAAAATTGCGTCTGTTTTGCCTCACAGGCGATCTAAGCCTCAACGGGGTGGGCGAAGGCTTACCCTTTTGGGGAATCCACGAATGCACGCAACCTCT
>JASHRB010000119.1 GCA_030037575.1 Candidatus Sulfotelmatobacter sp.
GACCAGCAGCAAGGTTGCTACATTGGCGCAGGCGATCAGCAGCACGACGCAGACGGCAAGAAACAGCGTGCGCAGCAGAGGGCGTACGCCAGCGACGACGGATTCGCGCAGGGGGAGAACATCCCCGCGGATATGGATCGCGGCCAACTCCGGGGGGAAATCGCGCATGACCTGCTGTGCGACCCGATTTGCGTCATCCGCGGCCTGTTGCACGGTGACACCATCGTTCAGCCGCGCGACAAGGTGGGTTCCCCATGAGCCAGCGGATGGAGAAAGCTCATCGGCGGTGAAACTCATGGGCATCCACAGCTGCGCCTGACCAACGCGGCCGGGAAGCAACGGAAACTCAAAGCTGCGGGGCATTACGCCAACGATGGTGTAGTTCCTGCGGTCGAGAGTGATCGTGGCGCCTGCGATGTGGCGATCGCGGTGAAAGCGATTAAGCCACAGTGCGTAGCTAATCACCGCAACCGGTGCGTGAGCGTCGTCCTCCTGCTCCGTGAAAACGCGGCCGACCGTGGGAGCGACGTCGAGCACGCGGAACACACCGGCGGTGAGGCGCGCGCCGTTTATCGATTCAGAGAGCGGGCCACCGGAGAGCTCCCACGATGTGTTGACGTAGGCACCCATCGAGGCGAAGGCCTGAGCGACGTGTTTGTAGGTGGCGACCTCGGAGGCGGTAACGCCCAGCTGCACGCCATCACCGAGGCGATCGCCCAAAAGGACCAGGCGCTGGGGATCGCGAAACGGCAGTGGGCGAAGGAGGACGCCTTCAATGAGAGAGAAGATGGCGGTGCTAGCCCCGATGCCCAGCGCCAGGGTAACGACGATGGTAAGGGAAAAACCGGGCGCTTTCCGAAGCTGCCGGAGTGCGAGGCGAAAGTCACGCATAGGCAAGTCTCCATGCTCAGCCAGAGGTGGCAAATGCGTCTCCGTTTTCGGGGAGACGCGAAGCATCCACCGAATGGCGAATGTTCGCAGCCGCAGATCCTGAATGTCAAATGGTGTAAACATGCGCTCACTGAGCATGGGTTACGGCAGTCGCGGCACGATAGATCCGGGGCCCGAACGATGCCCAAGGAAAGTCCCGCGCTCGCAACACCGGATTTCCACGGAGCTGTTCGCTCCTGAACATGAATTTGAGGATTGGGCGAGGAAGATAAGCCGCGCATAAATTCGGAACCGCGGGGTCAGAATCTCGTATAACCATTGTGGAGGTGGAGCGTCTCATGTGTGAGGGGCGTCTAGTGCTTGAGGACCTTCGCTACTCGGTGCGGCAATTTATCAAAACACCCGGCTTCACGCTCACGGCCATTCTCACGCTCGCGCTCGGCATAGGCGCCACGACCGCCATCTTCACGCTCGTTCACGCCGTGTTACTCAAGTCGCTGCCGGTCATGCGCCCCAGCGAGCTGATTCGGGTGGGCAACAACGAGAACTGCTGCATTAACGGCGGCATGCAGGACGATTGGTCGCTGTTCTCTACCGAGCAATATCGAGAGTTCCGCGACCACACCCCAGGATTTATCTCCCTTGCCGCCTTTCAAGCCGGCCGCAGTCAGATCGGCGTCCGTCGCGCCGACAGCAATCGTCCCTCGGAACCCTTCGGCGCTGAATTCGTCTCTGGAAATGCTTTTGACACCTTCGGCCTTCGCGCATGGTCAGGCCGTCTGCTTGAACCCTCCGACGATCAGAAGGGCGCGCCCCCAGTCGCCGTGATCAGCTATCGCACGTGGCGGCAGAAATTCGATCAAGATCGGTCGGTGGTTGGCGCTTCCTTCCTAATCAACGGCAAGGCCTTCACCATCGTGGGCATCGCCCCGCCTGGCTTTTTCGGCGAACGGCTCACGGCCGATCCCGCCGCTTTTTGGCTTCCGCTGAGTGACTCCCCTCTTATCCAGTCCGGCAGCTTCGACGTTCTAGATAGCCCCGAACTCCAGTGGCTCAACGTGATTGGCCGCATCCAGCCAGGCGCAAACCTGAAACAGATGGAAGCTCACCTCCAGGTCGAGCTGCGCCAATTCCTGCTCAACCCGATTAGCAAGGTCGAGAAACGCGATCAAACGCTGATCCCGAAGCAGACGCTGCGCTTGTCTCCCGGCGGCGGCGGTGTGCAACAGATGCAGGATTCCTACAAGTCAGGCCTCCATCTGCTCATGTGGATTTCCACCTTCGTTCTCCTCATAGCCTGTGCCAACCTCGCCAACCTGATGCTTGTCCGAGCCACGGCGCGTAAACCTCAAATCTCGGTCCGCTCAGCCCTCGGGGCCTCCCGCACCAATCTCGCGCGCCAGGCGCTCAGCGAAAGCGTGGTTCTCGCGGTGTTCGGTGGCTTAGCCGGTTTGGCTGTCGCATACGGAGGCGCGCGTCTTATCCTGCACCTGGTCGGAGGCAAAAGCTATTTGCCGATTGAGGCCGCGCCTTCGTTGGCTGTGCTCGGCTTCGCATTCGCCGTCTCGCTCATTACCGGTGTGCTGTTCGGCGTGGCTCCCGCATTGGTAACCGCTCACGCCGATCCCATCGACGCCCTCCGCGGCGCCAACCGCTCCACTCGCGCGAGCGGACTTTGGACGCAGAAAATCCTCGTGATCTTGCAGGCTGCCATGTCGCTTGCCCTGCTCTGCGCTGCGGCCCTGCTCATCCGCTCGCTTGGAAACCTCGAGCACCAGCACTTCGGCTTCGAAAGGCAAAACCGCTACATCGTCCATGTCGACCCACAAATGGCGGGCTACCAGGCTTCACAGGCCGACGTTTTCTTCCGCCAGCTGCATGACGCACTGGCCGCCATTCCCGGCGTCAAACAGGTCAGCGACTCGCTTTACAGTCCTATGGAGGGCGATAACTGGGGCAACGGCGTCTACATCGAAGGCCAGGCCCCACCGCCGCCCGGCAGCGACGAAAACAGCTCCTCGTGGGATCGCGTCAGCCCCGAATACTTTGACACCATCGGCACGAAGATCGTCGCCGGCCGCGGTTTTACCGAGCAAGACGACGCCTCCGGGCGCTTGGTCGCCGTGGTCAACCAGACCTTCGCCCGCAAACATTTCAAGAATGGCGATGCCATTGGCCACCACTTTGGCGATCTCGACCAGAAATATGCAGGCAATTTTGAAATCGTGGGAGTCACCGAGGACACGCAGTATTGGGATCCCAACGAGCACATCCGACCCATGTTCTTTTTGCCCGCTGCGCAGTGGGCAAAATACGACGACAAGTCAGAAGTTATGTTTGAAAGCGTCTCGCACCTCGAAATGGGGGCTATCGAGATTCGGACAGCGGCACAAATGCCCGGACTCGAAGCTCAAGTTCGCCGCGCGCTCATGCAGATCAATCCGAGCCTAACCATCCTCACTTTCGACACCTTCGCCGGACAGGTACATGATCAGTTCTCTCAACAGGAGCTGCTGGTTCAGCTCACTTCCATCTTCGGATTGCTTGCACTTATCTTGGCAGCTATCGGCCTTTATGGGGTCACAGCCTACTCGGTCGCTCAGCGCACCAATGAGATTGGTATTCGCATGGCGCTTGGAGCCAACCGCGGTGGAATTCTGAAGATGGTGCTCGCCAGCGCATTCCTGCAGGCCAGCATCGGACTTCTCATCGGCATGCCAGCAGCGATCCTTGCCGGGCATTTCATGGCCGGCCAGTTATATGGTGTCGCGCCCTGGAACCCTGCCGTTCTCGCCGAAACTGCGGCCATCCTTGGTCTCGCTGCATTCGTCGCTGCCGTTCTGCCGGCGCAGCGCGCGGCCGGCATTCAGCCTATGGTCGCGCTCCGTTTCGAGTGATTCGAGTTTTTAGAGGATGCGTAGTCGGCAAGTCGGCACAAATGTTGCCGCCTCAAGAAGGCCACCGTCAGCGGCCTGGTAGGCCAATTGGCGCACGGCGCCCAAGCGAAGATTGATTGTCCCTGGAGCGAGATTGGAGATGAATTCGGTAGCCGAGCATAACAGTCCTGCTGAACAAAGTCTGGGTTCCTGGCAGTACCATTCCACGAATTATTACGGTTTGCCCGTCATCGGGCAGATGCGCACGATAGATTCTCAGGAATTGACTTCTTGTTCCTGATCCGAGCACATCGCAATTGCAAGCTTCAATCCCGCGGTTGCAGTGCTGAAGTGCAGGGATATAATTACGGTCGCACACAGATGACTGTCTGCGCTGGCACAAAATTCGGTCCTTACGAAATCGAATCACCGTTAGGGATTGGTGGCATGGGTGAGGTGTACCGCGCCCGCGATGTGCGCCTCGATCGAGCGGTAGCGATCAAAGTTCTCGCCTCGCATCTTTCCTCGTCGCCCGAACTGAAACAGCGCATGGAGCGCGAAGCCAGGGCGATCTCGGCGCTGAATCACCCGCAGATCTGCCATCTCTACGATATCGGCTCCCAGGACGGGACCGACTATCTGGTGATGGAGCTTCTCGAAGGCGAGACGCTGGCGGAACGATTGCGCAAAGGCGCAATGCCGCTGAATGAGGTCCTGAAGATTGCGATTGCCGTTGCCGAGGCGCTGACGGTTGCCCATCGGCAGGGCATTGTGCACCGCGACCTCAAACCGGGCAACATCATGCTCACCCGCACCGGCGCCAAGCTGATGGATTTCGGTTTGGCCAAGACTACAACTCCTGGCTTGGGTGTATCAGGATCGAACGCGCCGCTGTTATCGGCAGCCCGCACCATGACCGAGGCCAGCCCCATGTCTCCGCTGACCACAGCGGGAGCTGTCATCGGCACCATCCAATACATGGCTCCGGAACAACTGGAAGGCAAAGAGGCCGACCCCCGCTCCGATCTGTTTGCCGTGGGCGCGATTCTTTACGAGACGGTCACAGGCAACCGGCCGTTCGCCGGACGCAGCCAGATCAGCGTGGCCAGCGCCATTCTCGAAAAAGAACCAGAACCCATTACCGCGGCCTATCCGCTGATTCCGCCGGCGTTCGAACAGGTTGTGACGACCTGCCTGGCCAAGAATCCCGATGACCGTTTTCAGAGTGCGCACGACCTGAAGCTGCAACTGAAGTGGATTGCGGAAGGAAAGAGTTTCGGCGCGAAGGCTTCCGAACAACCCAGACCGAAACGCGAAGGCATTCTGATTGCCTTGGCGTGCGCGCTCGGCGTCCTGCTGATCGCATCGGTGGTCCTGTGGCGCAGCACACGCCCGGTTCCACAGACCGCATATTATTCCGCCCCATTGCCGTTCTCGGCTCGAGAGCTGTCGGTGGCTCCCAATGGCCACACGGTCGCGATCATCGGACGGGATTCCGAGCGAAAAAACATGCTGTGGATCTACGAACCGGGATCTGCACAGGCGAGGGCAATTCCCAACACGGAGGGAGCGAATTTCCCCTTCTGGTCGCCCGATGGCGGGTCGCTCGGATTCTTTGCCGATGGAAAATTAAAGAGGGTTGACTTATCCGGCGGTCCGGTGCGGACTCTGTGCGAGGCTGCAACGGGCCGCGGCGGTACGTGGAACCAAGACGGAGTAATCATTTTTACTCCGACCGGCGTGTTGGGGGTCGGCCTGTACCGGGTGGCCGCTTCGGGTGGCACGCCAACCCAGATCACCTTTCCGGACAGGGCGAACAAGGAAGATAGTCACCGTTGGGCTGAGTTTCTGCCGGATGGAAATCACTTCCTTTATCTGGCCATGAATCTTTCCGGCGCAAGGGTTATGTCTTCGATTTATGTGGGCGCCCTAGATTCGAACGAGAAGCGCTTCGTCACGCAGGCCGAAGCCAACGCCGCTTACGTCGCACCGGGTTACTTACTCTTTTACCGCGATCGGACTCTTTTCGCGCAGCACTTCGACGCGAAGAAACTTGAACTCAACGGCGAACCAGCTCCGGTTCTCACCGACATTCAATACGCGCCGCGAATTCAGAGGGCCGTATTCGCGAGTACCGAAAGCGGCGTGCTGGTCGCTCAGAAATCGTCTGAAGATACCGGCGAGGTAAACGGCGCTTCGCAACTGCTGTGGTTTGACCGCCACGGGCAGCAGGTCGGCGTCGCCACCAAACCGGGCATCTATGGCAACATTGCTCTCTCGCCGAACGGCAAGATGGTTGCCGCAGAGTCTCTGGACGTTGACACGAACAATACCGATCTCTGGAGGTACGATCTCGAAAACGGGGGCGCGAAACGGCTGACGTTCGATCCCGCCATCGATTCCACGCCGCTGTGGAGTCCGGACGGCACCCGGCTCGTGTTTACTTCCGACCGCGAGCAGAAATTCAACCTGTACGTGAAAAATGCCGACGGGTCGCAGGAAGAAAAGCTCATTCCACAGGATGGTCCCGACCGCGTTCCAGAGGACTGGTCGCACGATGGGAAGTATGTGCTCTATCAGCGCGGCACCGACTTGTGGTACGTGACCTTTCCCGAACTCACGGCCAATGTTTTTCTAAAAGGGGCGTCTGCCCCGAATGTGACCCGCTTTTCACCGGATGGGAAATGGGTCGCCTACGCTTCGAATGAAAGCGGGCGAGAGGAGATTTACGTGACATCGTTTCCTGGCGCGCAGGGAAAATGGCAGGTATCGAACGCGGGAGGAGAACAGCCGAAGTGGCGCAGCGATGGCAAAGAGTTGTTCTACCTTGCTCCCGATGGCAAGATGATGGCCCTGCCGGTCACGGAGGGCGCCAATTTCGATGCTGGAACTCCGGCGGCGCTTTTTCAGGCGAATCCCCGCCAAATGATCGCTACCTCCGAACGGTTCGACTACGACGTAAGCAAAGACGGCCAGAGGTTCCTGATCAACACGGAGCTGAAATCGGGCCTGACGCCAATGTCAGTCGTGGTGAATTGGACTGCCAACCTGAACAAATGAATACCGATCTCGAATTCTAAGCAGAAATAGCAACTTCTGACCCAGGATCACGCTTAAGCCCGGCCCTATCGGTCAATAAATGCGATGGCAACCCATGTCGTCCGAGGTGTCGATCGGTGCCGCTTCTGATTTCAGCGCGCTGGCGACGCGCATCGATTTCTTGTATCGGTTTCCTTCTAGTCAAACCGAGGCGGCCGAAATTTGTAGGTCCGTTCATCGGGTTGAGTAATGCTTGCTGCAGTCCAGTGACCGATTTATCGGCAGCTAGGCCGACCCTTAAAGTCCAACTGATTTACGGGTTTTAACCGGTGCTGAAGCCAACGCTCCTCCAACATCGCGGCCAGCAGCCTAAGAGCAGACCCGCGCACCACACCCCGAATCGCCGATGTCACTGATGCCCGAATAGATTCGCAACGCCCCATGATCGCCCGGCCATGGCCGGTTGTGATCGTGTTTCCTTTGCTGCCCAGGGGGAGGAAGATGTTTAATGCTTCTGCCATGATTCGTCGCCTGCTCGTGCTGCTCCTCTTCACTTCCCCCGCCCTTGCCCAAGTCCCGGAGGGCGTGCCGCGCCAGCTCGCCGGCGAGCGCGCCGCAAACATCAGCGAAGTGCGTTACAAGGTCTCGCTGTCCCTGAAGCCGCACGCGACCGACGTTCCTGGATCTGTCGAGATCAGGTTCGCATTAAGGGAATCGGGCGAAACGCTGCTCGATTACCGCGACGGTCTGCTGACGAGCGTGGTGATCAATGGTCGCACGGGCGAAACGAAGGCCCAAAACGGCCACATCATTCTTCCCGCCGCGTCGCTGCACGCGGGCCAGAACACAGTGGACCTCCACTTCACCTCGCACGCCGGAGCGGCGGGCAAGCCGATCATCCAGTACGAAGACCAGGACGACGGCTCCGAGTACGTGTACACGCTGTTCGTACCGATGGACGCGAGCATGGCGTTTCCCTGTTTCGATCAGCCGGACATCAAGGGAAAATTCCAGCTCACCATCGATGCACCCAGGGATTGGAGCGTGATCTCGAACACTACAGGCAAAATCAGCACGCACAACCTGTGGGAGTTCCCGGAAACGT
>JASHRB010000120.1 GCA_030037575.1 Candidatus Sulfotelmatobacter sp.
AAATCGAGGAGGAAGTATGAAGTCCAGTTTGGTCTCCGCAACTCTCGCCTCAACTCTGCTAATCCTTTGTGCCGCGGCCAGCGCCCACGACGTCGTCCTGCCTGCCGGCACTCTCGTGCAATGCACCCTTAATGAACCCAATTTTTCCTCGAAAACTGCCGAAATCGGCGATCCCGTCGTTTGCCATCTCCGCGGCATCACCGAGTTCGGCTCGGAAGCGTTTCCCCGGGGCAGCTATCTCGTAGGCCATCTCGAGGCCGCCAAAGAACCCGGGCATTTCGTTGGCAAAGGTTATCTCCAGCTCAAGTTCGACCGCATTGGATTGCCCACCGGCGATCTTCCCTTGGAGGCAAAAGTGATTGCTACCCGAGGATACAAGGTTGATAAGCACGGCGACATCGACGGCAAGGGTCATGCGGTGCGCGATGCCGTCGAGTGGATGTTTCCGCCACTGTGGCCTTGGAAAGTCATGATGTTGCCGGCGCGCGGTCCGCGGCCCACGCTCAAAGGCGAGACCGTGCTGGAGCTGCGCCTGATGGATGATGTTCAACTTCCCCAAGTGGGGCAGACCTACGGTCCCGGCTGGCATTTTTTCGGAGGTGCGCAGAATGAATCGTATGACGATTCTGCCAATCGGCCGGCTCTGTCCGTCCGGGGCAGCCTGACCACGGCCACCACACAGGTTTCCGCCGGAGTGGATATCGTCCGCCCCTACTATGCCAGCTACGTTACCCCTGACACGAACGCCAGCGCCGCGGCACCCGGCGGATCGCCCGTGTTCATTCTAAAAACCGGCATGGTTCTGGCGGTGGGCAATTATCAGTATCAGGACGGCCGGCTCACCTACACTCTCGCCGCTGGCGGAGGGGGCGTGATCCGCACCGCCGATGTCGATTGGGAGAGGACCACTCGCGCCAACAACCAGCGGGGCGTGCACATGACGTTGCACGGTGGCAATCTCAGCCCTGAGCCAACTGGGGGGTTCTAAACAAGTTTACCCTCCACTGTATGCGCAGCTTCGAGCCGCTGGCGCCAGCCCGCGGCTCGTCTGTCCACGCCCCCCTCTGACCTTATTGCGGCGTGCTCCCATCCTCGATCACCAGTCCCTTGATTCTGCCGAAGACGCGACCGCTCGTCACCTAAGCTGGCGCAGAGACCAGATTTGTGACTTTTTTCGCGGCAATCGAATCCAACTCAGCACCACCAATCCGGAGGCCGCAGGTGTCCAAAATCAACCTCGCCGAAAAATTCGCTCAAATCCGTGAACCTTGGAAACCCCGCATCGCCGCCGAACTGAACGGACAGATGGTTAAGCTGGGCAAGTTCAAGGGCGCCTTCGTCTTCCACCGTCACGATCACGAAGATGAACTGTTTCTGGTGGTCAAAGGCCGCTTTCGCATGGAGTTTCGCGATCACCACGAATGGATTGAACAGGGCGAATTCATCGTGGTGCCCAGGGGCGTCGAGCATCGGCCGGTGGCCCAAGAGGAATGTTCGGTCCTGCTGTTCGAACCGGCCTCGACCGTGAACACCGGCAACCTGGTCAACGAACGCACGGTTCGGGAACCGGAGCGCGTCTGAGAAGACATCCCCGCCTGCTTCGCCAGGACGCTGGTAAGCATTCCGCCTTCGACCTTGCGCGGGAGTGCTTGTTTCTCTATCATCTCCGCACCTATGCAGTGCGCTTTTCTTGGTCGGCTGGGAATCTTGGTTCTGGGCGCGCTGTTTATCCCGACGCCGGGCAGCGCGGCCGCACAAGGGAAAGCGAATTATGAAGTCTACGCAATTCGTTACGCGACCCTTGCCGGATTTCCCCTGGCAGAATTGGTGAAAGGGGCTGATCCTTCGCGCAAGCTTGATATCGCCATGATGATCTGGCTGATTCGTGGAAACCGCCGCAATATCCTGCTCGACTCGGGTTTTTACCATGAGCGGTTTTTCCAAGATTGGGAGGTAAAGGATTTCACCAAGCCCTCCGACGCGTTAGGTAAAGTCGGACTGAAGCCCGAAGACATCACCGACCTCATCATTACCCACCTGCACTGGGACCATACCGACGGCGTGGATTTGTTTCCCCGGGCGCGCATCTGGATGCAGAAAGATGAACTCGAATACGACGCAGGCGAAGCCTGGCAGTCGAAGAACACCCACGGGGGAATCGACGAAGATGACGTGCTCACGCTGGTGAAGTTGAACATGGAAGGCCGGGTTCGTCTGCTCAACGGCGATGGGCAACAAATTCTCCCCGGTATTCGCTGCTACATCGCCGGCAAACATACGTATCAGTCGCCATATGTCGGAGTACCAACCGCCGGCAAAACCGTGGTGCTGGCCAGCGACAATATGTATCTCTATGAAAATCTCCAGCGCCACGCTCCCATCGCCGCCACACTCGACGCAGTTTCAAACCTGCGCGCCCAGGATCGCATGAGACAAATCGCTTCGAGTCCCCGGCTTATCGTTCCCGGCCACGATCCGATGGTATTTACGAAGTTCGCCGATCCCGTGCCCGGCGTGGCCAGAATCCAGTAGGGTAGCCAAATATTTCAATCATCATGGAACTCACCGTTTACTCCGCTTTTTGGTGTCCTGATTGCCGCACCGCCAAGCGCTTTCTCGCCCAACATAACATTCCCTACAAAGACATCGATATCGAAGCCACTCCCGGAGCCATCGAAGAGGTCATCAAACATACCGGCAAGCGCGCTATTCCGCAGTTTGTCATTGATGGCGAATGGGTTCAGCCGTACCAGCCCGGGGAAGGGTTTCTTTACGATGAAATGGCGAAGCGCCTGGGCGTCTCGCGGCCCTAGCGGGAGTTTACTGCGAGTTGAGAGAACAAGCTTGTAAGCAGATATTTGTGAGGGAGTTAGAAGCAATGCGTCGTCTTACCCACGTTGGGGTACTACGAAGCCATGGGAGCAAGGCCCAGAGTTTTAACTAAGGCTTGTTGGGCGAGAGACTGCTGCGAGAGCACATAGGCAGTGCGCGGCGGTCCCTTTT
>JASHRB010000121.1 GCA_030037575.1 Candidatus Sulfotelmatobacter sp.
CGAGAATCTTCAGGAACGCCGGATCGGTATTCGTGACCCAGTGGCCGAAGGCGAAGCCGCCGATGAAGACGGCGATTCCGGCAAGTAGGCTGTTGAAAAGATTGAAAGCGCCCGCGGCTGCAACGCAAACGAAAAAGAACAGCGTGCGCTCGACGCCCAGATATGTGAGAGGTTTGTGCAGGCTCTTGTAGACCCGATTCCGCCGTCCCGGCAAAGAGCGTGCGCCGGAGGCCCCGGTCCATTGGCGGATAGTCGTATTCGCCGGCATGGCAAACCCCTCATTCTCGAAAAGAACTCACGCGGATGTTCGCGAACGGACTCAAATGAAACGATTCTCAGGTTGCCTTTAGTCAGCTCTGCTTCACATTCCCCACAGCCAGCTCAGAACGTTGGTAGCGAGCACAGCAATTCCGGTGCCGGCCACAATGCCCGCGAGTGCGCGCTTCGCGCCGGGCTCACCGTGAGCAAATTGATACCCGCCGATGACGATGGCGATCAGACTCGCGACTTTGGCGACTGTTCCGGTGAAGAGGGTCTGGATCGCAGTGAAACCCGTATCGAATGGGGATCCGCTCTGCGCGAGCGCCAGAGACTGGAAGGTAATGAACAGGGCGAAGAGGGCGACGGATTGGCGGACTTGGCGCAGCCATCGCCGAGAGGCGAGGCGGCGCGGCGGAGTGGGCAGGGAAATGGTGTTCATCGGCACCTCCAGCGGCCTTTCTAGGCAGCGCTATGCCGCGAACGTAGACCCGTTGCGTACGCCTCGTCCAATGATTTTCCCGAACGGCGTTATGCCGTTCGGGCATAACAGGAGACCGGCGACCGCGCGAAAATCTCTATATTTCGTACTCTCGGATTGTTTGAGGGGTTCCCACGCCGCCTCTGTAGAGGGAAGCTTTTACGGTTGGCTCATGGGAGAGGGAGCAGGTGAAGCTGGTTCCGTCTGTCAATTCGATTTGCACGTCGGTTCCATCCCTGGTGTCCTTGTAGATGCGGAGCGTCTGGATGGTCTTGCCTGAAAGCTCCGGGCATTCGACGTAATCTTGCTCCATGAATTGCATCCTCACAGCCTCTTAGATTCGCACAACCGGTCTTGGCGCTGTCGCCCGAGGTCCGGTGAATATTTCGGCATCAATGTGGAATTCTTGGCTGCGTTGTAGTGAGATCCGGACGGACCGGACGAGGTAAATATCACACTTATCGTGTGTAGACTCATAGTGGTCATCCCTCAAGCATGGAAGGGTGGCTCCTCGTGCTGTCAAATCCCGATTCGGCACCACTGTACGAAGGTTCCGCGAAGAGCGGGGCTATTCGCAGGAGGAGCTGGCGGAGCGAGCCGACCTGCATCGCAATTACGTCGGCGGCGTCGAGCGAGGGGAACGGAACGTGGGCCTGGAGAATATCGTCAAGCTGGCGAAGGCCCTTTCGGTGCCCCCGAAGGACCTGTTTGCCGACCTTTCCTGACGTCAGATTGCAGGTTTTGCGAGGCGCGTCGAGGCTACAACCACTGTAGGGACTTTTGTAGGGACTCTGCTGAAAAAAAGCGGGAAATTGTGGGTAGTCCCTACATTTTGATTGTGCAAACGTCCTTCTGTAACTTGCTGAAATCAGGCAATCTATGGCAATCACGGGCACTCCTGAGCAAACCAAATTTCTAGCTGTTAACCGAAGGGTTGTAGGTTCGAGTCCTACCTGAGGAGCCATTCTTTTTCTACCCCACTGATTCCTCAAGTGCTAAGACGGTACGTTCTAACGTCTTTCTAACGCTTCCCCGACCTTTCGCTTTTTCTTCGGTATTAGGAGAATGAGGATGCGAATGAATCGTAGGGTGAGCATTTGGAAGCACGTGCGTCTGGCAAACGGAAAGTGGCGCTACTGCCGTCCAGTGCTAGACGAGAAAGGGAAGATTGTCGCTGACATGGTGACTGTCCCCGGCGGACTGAAAGAGCATCACGCCGAGGGTGAGTATTGCATCTTCTTCCGTAATCCAAAGCCCACATTCTTGCGCTGCGGTTCTAAGGCAGCCGATGCGCTCGCAGCGCAGCAACGTCAGATCGCCTTGTTCAAAGCAATGGAGCACGGCATCGTGCGGCGACCCCAGCAATCGCAGACGGGCAGCATTGAGGACGCGGTTACAGTCTTCCTGCAAGAACTGGAAGCGAAGGTTGCCAACGGCAGCAAGCGTCCGAAAACGCTAGAAGCCTACAGGCAGGTTCTCCGAGAGTTCCAAGGATGGTGTGCGGATCAGGTCAAGCGCACGCTGTCGAGGCTGACACGGCTGGACGTGATCCGCTACGCCGCTGGGGTCAGGGAGCAAAGCCCGACGAAATCGCGCCGAACGGCAAACACGAAGTTCGTGCGCGTCAATTCGTTCCTGAAGACGAACGGGCTGGCGCTTGCAACCTACAAAGATGACCGTCTTGAGCTATCGAAGGGTGGTCGGTCTCTTCTGCAAGGGCGCGGCGAGGAACTGAATACGCTCGAAACCGAAGGGCAGATGATTCAACGTGTCATGCCCGAGCTTATGGGACTGAAGAATGTTTTGGTCCTTAACGATGAAGCCCACCATTGTTATCGAGAAAAGCCGGTTGAAGATGATGAGACCGATTTGAAAGGCGAGGATAGGCAGGAAGCTGAAAAAAATAACGAGGCGGCGCGGGTCTGGATTTCTGGTTTAGAGGCAGTAAATCGAAAACTCGGAGTCGCTCGTTCTATCGATCTCTCCGCTACCCCTTTCTTCCTGCGGGGCTCGGGTTATGCCGAGGGCACACTGTTTCCTTGGACGATGAGTGACTTTTCGCTCATGGATGCCATCGAGTGCGGCATCGTAAAACTTCCCAGAGTTCCAGTGGCCGACAACATCCCCGGTGAAGAAATGCCAGTGTTCCGAAACCTGTGGGAACACATCCGGGGGAAAATGCCGAAAAAGGGTAGGGGCAAGGCTACCTCGCTCGACCCACTGAGCCTTCCCGTCGAGTTGCAGACGGCGCTGGAAGCACTCTACGGGCATTACGTCAGAACCTACGATCTCTGGGTCAAACAAGGTACATAATCTGGTACTTCAAAGACAAGACGCAGGCAAAGACGAAACAGCTATATGAGGAATTCTTGGATGAATCAGAAATTGCGCGTGATTTTCGCCTCGTGCGACTCCCTTCCGGAGAAGACACCACGATCTCTGAGATTGCTAAAGCCGAAGAATCGGGTCAACTGTTGAAAGTCAAGCCTCTCATTTTAGAGAAGGAACGTAGATGCCGATTGTTCAAATCCGAAAATTCGACATCAGGTGGGTTTCGCAAGAACCAAAGCGTTTTATTCACATATCGTGGGCGTGAATTTGATCCGGGACTAAAGAAAGGCATGCGTTGCTTCTCGTCCTCACTATATGCTTTGCCGATCACTTCGCGCGTCTTCACCTTGAGCATCTTCTTTTTGCGCAGGCGGAGGCGGATCAGGTCGCCAGGTTCTCCGAGGATGCGCAGCAAAAAGCCAACCTCTTCGTTGATGGTTTTCGGGGCTGCTTTTTCTTCGAGGCGGTCATTCTGATACTCGACGATCACAGCCTCATTGAAGTCCACCTGCATTTTGGCTCCCAGCAGACGGTTCAGGTGGTGGATGGCATACTCTGCGAAGGTTGCCGAGTCGGGCAGCCGAAGTTTGTAAGCGTCATAGAAATCCTTCGCCATATCCCGAAAAGTGCGCACCCGCTCGCGGCGCTGGTCGGTGATGTTGTTGAAGCCCTCTTTCAGTTCGCGTTTGCGGTTCTTCTCCGCGTCTCTGGCAACGGTCTTCGACGTGGATTTCGTAGACTCGCGGATGCGCTGCCCCACAAACCAGAACTCATACCACCACACATCGCCGCGTCGAAAGAGGGACATCTATTTTTCTCCTGCTTCGGTTGGTTCGGGGCATCCCATCGCCAGTTTCACCAGCGAGGCCAGCTTGCAAATCTTGCTATTCGAGAGCGGGCGTTGTCCTGACCCTGGCTCCCGGAGATTGGCACGCAGGACAACCGCAATGTTGTCCGCCTGGGCAGCACAATCCATTCGCAATCCGGTTTCGCCGGCGTGAAGAAGCATGTGGGCAGGACCGAGTTTGTGAATCGAAGTCGAAAGAGGAATCACGAGAACGGCGGTTGCGCGCTCATGCTGATTACGAGCATTGGGCGAGACGACAATCACTGGTCGCCGCCCTTTGTCTGGGGGATCGGTATGAAAGTTCGTCCACCAGATTTCGCCGCGTTGCGGAAACCGCTGCCCCGTAGCCATCATTACTGCACTTCCTTTGCGAGTTGCGACTCAGCAAATGCGCCCCATGCGCTTTCCTCGGCAACTTCGTCATCGCTCAATGAGTCGTAATAATTCGCATAGGCAGCTTCAATGGCTGTTTGCTGCCGAATCGCCATGAGTTCACTGAGAAGCGTGTCCAAAGTTTCCGACTCCGAATTTGATTTACGTTCCTTGCAACTCTTGCGAATGAAAGCGTCCGACTCAACGGAGATGCTGAAACTCTTTTTGATCTTGCGTCCCATCTTGGGCGAAGTGGTAGGCATAGTCTCTCACCATCGGTAGTATATCAGGTACGAAGAGGTATGCCAATATCCAAAATCTGCTTCTAACGCCTCAGCATGGCCCGCCGAGCAGGGGCGGGTTGTTCCGAGGCAGGGCCGATCCGCAGTAAGGCATCGTAAATAAATAATAGTATCAACAAAGGAACTCGGGCATGAGCACCTATCTGCATTATGCTGCTTGGGAGTGAGTACTCTTGCCGAGCTGAGGGCGAAGTTTCGCACCATCTGGCCGCACTTGGATGAGCGCACGAGGCGGCTGACAGCGGCGAGCGAAGCCAAGTCTTTGGGTCGCGGAGGCGTCAGTCTCGTCAGCCGTGCCTGCGGTTTGTCGC
>JASHRB010000122.1 GCA_030037575.1 Candidatus Sulfotelmatobacter sp.
TCGCCCGAGCAGAGGCAAGTAACCAAACAGCTGTTTGCCGCCTACAACCAGGATCGCGATATGAGCCCGGAGCTCGATGCGCGCTTTGCCGCGCTGGCCGCCCAGCGCATTCATGCCTCTCCTCTCCGCTACTATCTTTGGCTGCCGGCGTTGCGCATCACCGACATGTGGCTCCGCCCGCGAACCGAGTTGCTGCCCTCCGATCCGCGCTGGTGGGAATTCAACGATGAGACGCGATGGCTCGCAGTCAGCCTCGCGTTTGGCCTGGTGAACTTGTTTTATGTGTTGGCCGGCGCGGCCGGATCCGTCCGCTCCCGCAACCTAAACGGCATCGGCTTATTGCTGCTGTTTGTGATTCTGCGATCGCTGTTTCTGGGCACGCTGGAGAATCCCGAACCGCGCTACACGCTCGAATGTTATCCCGTGGTCATATTGGGGGCGGCCCGATGGTTCATGCACAAAACGCATCTGGCTGATCGAAAACCCGCATAAACAGCCTTCCAAATGTGGAACGTCATATGTGAAAGCCCGTATTAAAACGTATTATGACCGCCGAACACAGGCAAAATTCAGCTTGAATGTTGTGGCCGGGTAGTTGCACAATACCGGCCCATCAGGGTCCCCCGGGGTCTATCCGTCTTTCTATTCCTGGGAAACAGGATTCGCAAGCTAAAGCCCGTCCAGTTTGGAGGACTTCGCCATGCGTCGTGGCTTCTGTGTAGATGTTCTCGCCGCTGTTTTGTCTGCCGCCGTATTCCTCATGACTGCAAGCCTGTTCACGCCGAGAGCTATTGCACAGGGGGCGACCACGTCGCTCCGCGGGGAAATTAGTGACGCCAAGGGGTTGGTCGTGCCCGGCGCCACCGTGACCCTGAGCAACGGCGCCACCGGGTTCATGCGCACGACCAAGACCGACGGCCAGGGAGTGTACCAATTCCTTGAGGTTCCTCCGGCCAACTACCTTCTTACGGTGGAAGCTGCGGGTTTCGCAAAAACCAAACGGGAAAACGTGCTGCTGCAGGTAAGCAGCCCGGCGACCCTGAATATCAGCTTGCAGGTCGCAGGCAGCTCGGTGGTGGTCGAGGTGACCAGCGAAGCTCCTTTGGTCAACACTACCGACGCTACCTTGGGCAACAACTTCGATTCACGGCAGTTAACGGATCTTCCCGCCGAGGGACGCGATCCGGCGGCGATTCTCAGCCTGCAGCCCGGTGTGGTCTACATTGGCCCGGCTGCGAATCAAGGCTTAATTCCCGAACAACAAAATAACGACAGCCGCGGCGGTGCGGTCAACGGCGCACGCAGCGACCAGAGCAACATCACACTCGACGGTCTCGACGATAACGACCAACTGGAGGGTTACGCATTTCAGGGCGCCATGCGCGCCACCCTCGATTCTCTGCAGGAGTTTCGCGTCACCACCAGCAACTACGATGCTGCCTCCGGCCGTTCCTCGGGGGCGCAGATGAATCTGGTTACTAAAAGTGGAACCAATTCGATTCACGGCTCGCTCTACGAATACAACCGGCCGACCTTTGACGTGGCCAACGACTGGTTCAACAAAAATTCGGAGTTGGAGAACGGGTTCCCAAACATTCCGCAGCACCTTCTGCGCAACACCTTTGGCGGCACAATCGGCGGCCCGATTAAGAAAGACCGGTTATTTTACTTCGCCGCTTATGAAGGCCAGCGCACTGCCGAACAAATGCAGACCACAAGAATCGTGCCCACCGAAAGTCTGCGGGAAGGCTATATCAAATATTTGTGCAACCCGTCGTCGGATCCCAATTGCATATTGGGCTCGCCGAATCCCAACGATGTGAACGTTACCAACATCGCCGCTTACACTCCCGATTATGTGGTGACCTTGACGCCGGCTCAATTTGCGTCGCTCGATCAGGGATGCGGCGCAAACGGTACCTGTCCTCTCGGGCCGGGCGCGAACCCCCTCCTTGCCAACATTAATGGCGCCAATTCCAATGCCTTGTACACGCATTATCCGCTGCCCAATTGCACCGCTTGCGGCAACGCCGAGAATGGCGACGGAGACGGACTGAACTCCGCCGGTTACACATTCCCCGGGGATAATCCGACCAGCCTCAATACCTACATCCTGAAGCTGGATTACAAAATCACGACCGATGGCAGCCAGTCGTTGTTCGTGCGCGGCAATCTGCAAAACGACCACGAAGGCTTGCCACCGCAGTTTCCCGGTCTGCCTGCCGATGACGTCGTGACCAACAACAGCAAGGGTATCGCCGTTGGATACACGTACATCATCCGCAATAATTTGATTAACAACTTCCGCTACGCATTTATTCGCCAAGGATTGGGGCAGGTCGGACTCAACGATCAGGATTACAACACCATCCGGGGGCTTGACGACACGGTCGCGCTTAACCCCACGGACACGCCCACCATTCTGACCAACGTTCCCGTGCACAACTTCATAGACGATGTCTCGTGGACAAAAGGAAGGCACACGATTCAGTTCGGTAGCAATTGGCGGCTCATTCACAACAACCGTGCCTCCAACGCGCAAAATCTTTCCTCGGGCTACGCCAATATGTACTGGATGGATCCGTCATTTATCGCGGGAACCAATGGCAGCCTTGATCCTGGGCTCAATGTCACAGAGGGAGGACATTTTCCCCTGGTCGACCCTTCGTTTGGAGCCTCTTATGGCTTCGCTGCGGTGCAACTTGCGGGCATCATGAGCCAGGTGTATTCGGTCACCAACCAGGACAAGAACGCCAACCTAATCCCGAATGGCGACCTCGTGTCCCGGCACTTTCACAATTTTGAAAGCGAGTTCTACCTGCAGGATAAATGGAATGCGACGCCAAACCTGACCATCACCTATGGGCTGCGCTATTCGCTGCTGCAACCGCCCTACGAAGCCGACGGCAATCAGGTTTCCCCCACTGTGAATATGCAGCAGTGGTTTTGGAACCGCATCACCAACATGTATCAGGGTGTAGTCGACCAGCCGCTGCTCACTTTCGACCTTTCCGGGCAGGCGAACGGCAAGAAACCGTACTGGGCCTGGAACTACAACGACGTCGCACCACGTTTTGCCATCGCCTATGCGCCCCATGCCGACAGCGGCTTCTGGCACACCATTCTGGGCGACAAAGGCAAGAGTTCGATCCGCGCCGGTTACGGAATGTATTACGATCACTTCGGCGAAGGTGTTGTGAACACATTCGACCGGCAAGGGTCGTGGGGATTGACAACCGACATCAGCAATCCGGCTGGAATTCTTGATGTCGACACCTCACCGCGCTTTACTGGCCTGCTGGGCGCTGCCAACCTGCCTCCGAGTCCGGGAGTCCCGTCTCCCCATGGATTCCCTTACACGCCTTCCGATGACCCGGCCACCTACGGCTTGGCAATCGCCTGGGGCATTGACGACAACCTGAAAACCCCGTACTCGCATGTGGTGGATTTTTCTCTGACCCGTGAACTGCCTCACAATTTCGTGGTCGAAGCGACTTACACCGGCCGTTTTGCTCACCATCTGCTGCAGGAGATCGATATGTCCGAACCGCTCGACCTGGTCGATCCAAAAAGCGGCATGGATTATTTTCACGCGGCAGATATGCTGTCGAGAGCGGCATACGCGGGCACGCCCATCAACAATATCAAGCCCATCCCCTATTGGCAGGACATGTTTCCCGCGGCCGCGGGGACGGGCCTTTTCTCGGGAACCTCGCCCACAACGCCGTGTTCGCCCACCACCAGCGCGGGCGCGCCGGCCAATCCCACGGCCACGCAGAATATTTATGATTCCTACTACTGCAACGTAGGCAACGAAACCCTAGCCCTCGAGCTGCTGGATGATTTTTGCTTTCCCGCCTGTTCGGGCCCCACGGGCACAACCACATCGCAGTACTATCAGCCTCAGTTTTCTTCGCTCTATGGCTGGCAAACGCGAGGCAACAGCAACTACAACGGCCTGCAAGTGTCGGTGCGCCATGCCATGGCGACTGGGTTGCAGTTCGATTTCAATTATGTGTATTCAAAATCCATCGACGTCGGATCAAATGCCGAACGTGTGAACGGATTCGAATCGGTCGGGTTGGCTTTTAACAGCCAGGTCATCAACGCATTCTCGCCGGATTTGTGGCGCGCGGTGTCGGACTTCGACACAACCAATCAGTTCAACGCAAACTGGATTTGGGATATGCCTTATGGGCATGGCCGCCATTTCGGGGCCAATGCTTCCAGTTGGATGAATGCGATCTTCGGCGGTTGGGGTCTGGATGGCCTCTACCGCTGGACGAGCGGATTCCCCTTCTCGGTGGAAGCCGGCTCGGGCTGGTCTACCGACTTTGAGCTCGAAGGTTCTTCCTTCCTGACCGGAGTAAAGCCGAAGACCGGCGTATTTTTCGAACCCAACGGCACGCCGACAGTTTTCCAAAATCCGGAGCAGACCATTACCTGCACTTGCCAGGCGAATACGCCCATTGGGACTGCAACTTTCCGGGCTACGCTGCCCGGAGAAGCGGGACAACGCAATACGTTTCGCGGACCTGGGTACTTCGGTGTCGACGCCGGTCTGTCGAAAACCTGGAATATCGGGGAGCAGAAGTCGGTCAGGTTCGCCTGGGAAGCCTTCAACGTGACCAACTCGGTGAGATTTGACGCGGCGGGATCGCTCATCAACGAGGATCTGGTGAATCTTACCGGCTTCGGCGTATTGAGTACGGAACTAACGCAGCCGCGCGTGATGCAGTATTCCTTGCGCTTCGCGTTTTAACTTGGGGACAGCGCAAAGAAGGGAGACGGCATCGACCGTCGCTTTTTGTTGGACAAATCGATCCATCGATCGCCCTATGCCAGCGGCGAGTCGCTCATGCGGAAGCGGGTGCGTACGTGCTCGGAGATAAGTTCAATGGCGGACCGGTTTGCGACGGGATCAGTCTGCGCCAAATACCGCATCGCTTCGACCAGCACGCGCTGCCCGTCGACATAGCGCGGATCGGAAGATCGCTCTCGTTTCGTCGAACGACCTAGCTTCGGTGGAACGGGAATGGTGAAAACTTTGGCCATGTATAAGCTCGAAGGAATCTCTACGGCAGTATAAAGCCCGCTGCCCATTTTCCCGCACAGATTCTAAGCTTTGAATTCAAATACTTAACAGCTAACCGCTGGTTTACCCGCGAGGCGACAAAAACTGAGTCTTCTTCGTGGTCTTCAGCTGAAATACGTCGTTGCCGATTCGCGGCTTCAGATTAATTGCCGAATACTTAGCCACCCGGTAATCGCCTTGCGTCTGAACAAGCTTCTGCTGCACAGAAATTCCGGTATTCAAATCGATCCACAGGATGATCTGCGGAAAATTGCTGCGCGTCTTTTCATCCTTAGGGATTAGAAATAACTTCGCGGTCGCGAGATTGTCGATTTGTTCCTCGCCCTGATAGCTTACCTCGAATGACTTCGTCAGATCCTTGCCACTGCCGCCAAATCCGAGCACAAGAAAACTTTCCAACTGCTCGCGATTCGCCCCCGCCGCATACTGCATCACCTGATCGATCTTGGGTTCGTAGACCTGCAGCAGGTCGTTCTTGTAGAGCACGAACTTGGTGTCGGGCTGTTTAAATTCCGCCATCATTTCAATCTGCTGCCCCGTGCGCCGGTAATAAACCGTGCCCCTTTGCAGGTCATGATCGTCGACCACCCGCTGATATTGGTCAAAAACAAAGTCCGCCCGCGCTGCCTGGAAGTGAGCGGAGGCTTCGTCCATTTTCCTGAGAACGTCGTCGAGCGTTTGGGCCTGCGTCGGCAAGTTCAGCGATATCAGCCAGAGCACGGCGACCGAGAGCATGAGCGTTCGTCTCACTGTTTTCGCTTCACCCACACGCGATATTCTTGCCCCCGACCTCTACGGTCAGAGACGCGTTCGTATCTTTCTATCGATACATCGCCCGAGATCGGTCGAATCATGCCCAGTAATTGCTCGCGCAGCGTGGCATCGTCGCCTCCGGCGACGCTTGAAGCGTCGATCTGATACACAAGACTGCCGGCCCCGTCGGAGCTTACCACGACCCCCGTGGGATGCGGCTTCGACGATGCAGGTTTGTCGTTGAAATCGATAGCCCGCGGGGAAAAGAAGATAAACATTAAAATGAGCGTGACCATGATGTCGTAATGCAACGTTCCACGCTCATGCTGCCAGAGAATGTAGCTGCGAATGGTGCGAAAGACCTTGGTCGTGCGGCGGGAAGGCTGGGGCGTGGAAGTCGCGCCGGTTGCGCCCGTCGTGATGTCGGCACTTCGCAAGCCTAGAACCTTTCGGACGAAGTTTGCCATGCTGCAGAGTCGCAAAGGTCGGAGGACCCAGCTGATTGTTCCTGTTGGTTGCAACCTTGCGCCCTGGCCACTGGCAAGCTTCGCCACTCCGGAACTTCGCCGTTCTGAAGCTTTGCCATTAAAACTTCCTCGCCCTGATCCGATCTGTTCCCATGTAAGGCCGAAGCGCCTCGGGAATCATCACGCTTCCGTCGGCCTGCTGATAATTCTCAACCATGGCAACCCAAGTGCGGCCCACCGCCAGCCCGCTGCCGTTCAGCGTGTGCACGAATTCCGTCTTGTTTTTGCCTTCCGGACGATAGCGAATATTTGCCCGCCGCGCCTGATATGCCTCGTAATTCGAACACGAAGAGATCTCACGGAACAACTGCTGTCCCGGCAGCCAAACCTCAATATCATACGTCTTTGCCGACGACGGACCCATATCTCCGGTGCACAAGGTGACCACTCGATAATGCAGGCCGAGCTTCTGCAGCACGGTTTCGGCATGTCGGGTCAGCTTTTCGTGCTGGTCATAGGATTCTTCCGGCCGCGTGAACTTGACCAGTTCAACTTTTTGAAACTGATGCTGCCGGATGATTCCGCGCACATCCTGGCCATACGACCCCGCCTCACTCCTGAAGCACGGGGTATAGGCGGTGAGCGAAATCGGCAATCGAGAGGCGCCAAGAACCTCGTCGCGATAAAGATTCGTGACCGGAACTTCGGCGGTCGGGATCAGCCACAAATCTTTGTCACCCTGGGGCACGCGGAACGAATCGGCGGCAAACTTCGGCAGCTGCCCGGTCCCGTACATGGAATCGGAATTGACCAAGTACGGAGGCAAAACTTCCGTGTATCCATGCTCGCGTGTGTGCAGATCGAGCATGAAGTTGGCCAGAGCGCGCTCAAGTTTTGCGCCCAAATCCCAATAGACGGCAAAACGCGCGCCGGTCAGCTTCACGGCGCGTTCGAGATCGAGCAGGCCGAGTTCGGGGCCTAAATCCCAATGCGGTCTGGGCGTGAAATCAAACTTCGGCGCAGCCCCCCAGCGCCGCACTTCAACGTTTTGTTCTGAGCTGTGCCCAAGCGGCACGCTCGCGTGCGGCATGTTTGGAATGCCCGCGAGAATCTCCCGTAGACGTGCATCGAGGTCAGCCGCCGCCTTCTCTCGAGTTTGAATGCGCTCGCGCAGTTCCTTCGTTTCCGCCATGACTGCGCCGGCGTCCTCTCCGCTTTTTTTGAGCTTCGCGATTTCCTCGGCTGCCTTGTTCCGCCGGGCTTTGAGCGTTTCCGCTTCGGTGATCGCCTGCCGGCGCTGCCTGTCAACATCGCCAAAATCTCCAAGGACGGTTGCCGGGTCGGCGCCCCGCTGGCGCAGCATCTGTTCGATCAGAGGCAGGTTTTCGCGAACAAAATTCAGGTCGAGCATGGGGAACAACTAATGTAACGGAAAAGTGCAGGGAAATACACCGGCAGCCGACCATCACCGGCTGCCGCCTTATTCCCTTCCCGGCGAACCGCTACTTGGGCGCGCCCACCGACTCTTCTGAGCAACAAGTCGGCCCGTGGTCGTCGAAAGTTGCTTGCCTGCGATGACTTCCATCTTTTGGAAGTCGCCGGGCTAGCTATGCGACCACGGCTTGTGCATCTCGTTGATTGAAAGCCAATTCCGGCATCGGCGGCCGCCGGGGCAATCCCTTGTGGGCGATCCCCGTCATCA
>JASHRB010000123.1 GCA_030037575.1 Candidatus Sulfotelmatobacter sp.
CTCGCGTGCTTACGCTCGCCAGGGAAATCAGAGATCTTGCTTCCCTGCGCGAACGGCTCGAAGGCGAAAGGCGCGCAGCCGAGCATCAGTCAATGACGTCGCACCACATTTTGCAGCAACTCGATTCTGAAGTGACTCGCGTAACCGAGCGCATGAACATTTCGCAATCTGAGTTGCAGCGACTCGGTGTGGAGCGCAGTGAGCAGTGGTCGATCATGTCCGCTCGTCAAAGTGAGGTGGAAGGAATCGAGCTGAAACGCGCCGAGCTTGAGCAGAAGATTGCGGCTGGCCAGGCATCGCTCAATAGCCTGCGCCAGCGTCGAGAACAAGCGGCACAAAGCAGCGCTGAGCGCGTAGCTCGAGTGGCTGCGCTTGAAGAACGGCATCGATCGGCCGGGGCGGTGCTTGCGCGGATCGATTCCTCGTTGGCTGAGATGAATGAGCGTTTGCCTTCGCTTGCTTCGCAAATCGAGGGTGCGGCGGCGGAAAAATTGCAGCGCGAAAACGAAAATCTTCAGCTCGAACAGCAGGCCGCCGATTTTGAAGCCGAGCGCAACGCCGGCCAGGTGCGCGAAGGTCTGCTGCAATTGGAGAAAGATCAACTGCGCGCCCGATTGACTGAAATCGATGAACTTTTGCGAAGTGCGCGTCAATTGCTTGACGCGGCGCGCGACCGGCGCGGCGAGTTGCAGGCCGCCGCGGCCAAGCTGGAAGCCGACAAGATGCACATGGCCGAGACTTGCTTGAATGAACTGGGGGTCGAACGAGCGGTGTTGCTGGCTGATCGCGGCGTGAGCATACTCAGCGGAAATGAGCTTGCCGCCTGCGATCAGTCGTACCGCGAGATGCGTGCGAAGCTCGAATCAATGGGGCCGGTGAATATGATGGCCCTGGAAGAATATCGCGAAACTGCTGAGCGCCACGGCTTCCTCGAAACCCAACGTAAAGACCTGATCGTATCCATCGAGAATACGACGGCAACGATTCGCGAAATCGACGAGGTCTCGCGGCAAAAATTCCACGAGGCGTTTACCAAGATCAACGAACACTTCCAGGCGACCTTCAAAAAGCTTTTCGGTGGCGGCAATGCCTTCATGAGGCTTATCGACGAGGAGAACTCGGCCGAAAGCGGCATCGATGTCATCGCGTCTCCACCGGGAAAACGCCTGCAAAGCGTGCTGCTGCTCTCCGGCGGCGAAAAAGCTCTTACCGCACTGGGTCTGCTCGTCGCTATATTCCAGTTCACGCCCAGCCCGTTCTGCATTCTCGACGAGGTCGACGCCCCGCTGGACGAAGCCAACATCGGTCGCTTCACCGACCTCGTGAAAGAAATGAGCCTGCAAACTCAATTCGTGCTCATCACGCACAGCAAGAAAACCATGAGCATTGCGCCGGTTCTTTATGGCGTAACCATGCAGGAGCCCGGCGTGTCGAAGCTGGTTTCGGTGAGGTTTGGGGCGGCGTAGAACCGCGGGAATAAAGCGAGCAAATGACATCGACGCGGCCACCCGAGATCATTTAAAAAGCGCGCCTTAGATATTCACCGCTATCCTCAGCTTTTCCACAGCCTGGTGATGCGAGCGACCCGCTGGCCCCAGGTGGATTCTATGGGGCGCTGGTAAAAACTCATCCTTCTCAACAGGATACAAATCTGCTTTTTCGAACTAGGTTCTCTCGTTGACAAAAAATTCTTAGGGTCTAAAATACGCCTCGCTCCTTGCCTGTAAAATCCCGATATGAGTTCTAATCTGCTCGATCCCGTCATTTTGCAAACCGAGTTTCCCGACCTCCAGCTTCAAACCAGCGGCAAAGTCCGTGATGTCTATCAACTCGGTGGCGAACGGCTGCTGTTCGTGGCCACCGACCGCATCTCCGCATTTGATTACGTCCTGGCTACCGGCATTCCCAATAAAGGCCTCGTTCTGACGCAGATGTCTTTATTTTGGTTCGATTTTTTTTCTGATATTGTTCCGAATCATCTCCTAACCGCCGACGTCGATGGCTATCCGAAGGAAGTGCGGAAGTACGCCGGCCGGTTAACCGGCCGCTCGATGATTGTGCAACGCGCCCAGATGTTTCCCGTTGAATGCGTGGTGCGCGGCTACATTTCGGGTTCGGCATGGAAGGAATATCAGGTATCGGGCAAGGTGTGCGGAATCGATTTGCCTGCGGGATTGCGCGAATCGGAAGCGTTTCCGGAGCCGATTTTCACTCCGTCCACGAAAGCAATCAGCGGCCACGACGAAAACATTTCGTTCGCTCGCATGTGCGAAATTGTAGGCGCCGCTACGGCGAGTCAGTTGCGTGACCTGACTTTGCGGATCTACAAAAAGGCCGCCGCGTACGCACGCCAGCGTGGCATTATTATTGCGGACACCAAGTTTGAGTTCGGGCGCACGGCGCAGGGAATTACGCTCGCGGATGAGGTCCTAACCCCCGATTCATCGCGCTTTTGGCCAGCCGACAAATACGTATTCGGTCGCTCGCAGGAATCCTACGATAAGCAATACGTCCGTGATTACCTGGAACAGATCCGCTGGAATAAGCAGCCTCCCGCACCGGCTCTGCCGGCTGAAGTTGCCGTTCGCACCAGCGAGAAGTATCTTGAGGCCTATTTCCAGCTCACCGGTCGCAAGCTGGATGTGTAGTGTTGAGGACCTCGGCGATGCGCGAGGCGGGAGAATCGCATGACCGCGGCAGACTGGCTGATTGTCGCGGTGGTGGTTTTGAATGTAATATTGGCCGCCATGCACGGCTTCTTCGCGGAGGCTTTCAGTGTGGCGGGGTTGATGGTTGGGTACGTGGTCGCCGCCTGGCAGTACAGAAGATTCGCGGAGTGGATGGCGACGTTTTTGAAGTCGCAGTTGGTCGCTGAGATTATCGCGTTCCTGCTCATTTTTTTTTCGATCCTCCTGCTGTGCAGCGTAGCCGGCAGGGTCATGCGCAGATTGATGAAAGCGGCCGGGCTCAGCGGCTTCGACCGGTTTTTGGGAGCTTTGTTGGGCGTGCTGAAAGGCGGTTTGCTGGTAGCTGTGGTGCTGATGGGAATGACGGCCTTTGCCCCCACTTCCCAGGTACTCGACAAGTCGGAACTTGCCCCGTATTTCCTGGTGGTTGGACGGGCCGCCATTTGGCTGGCGCCGTCGGAGTTGCGTGCGCGCTTTTATGAAGGCTTGGATTTTCTGCACCGCGCTCCGAGGGATCTAACCGGTAATCCGGCGGCTCCGCGAAAGTAAATCGGCTGTCCGCTGTCGAAGGGAAACATCAGAGAAATTTTTAACGAGAGACCTACCGTGAAAGATCAATTGGAAGCGCTTGTCCTGCAGATGTACAAAAGCAACATCCTCTACTCCGAGGGGGTGCGCGAGTTCAAAAAGCGGTTCATCTTGACTGTGCTTCAGGAAAACAAAGGCAACCAATGCCGCGCTGCGCGCGAGCTGGGAATGCATCGCAACACTCTAAGTCGCACCATTGGCGAACTCAGGATTGACGTCCGCCAGCTTCGCGATGGGGCGAAGCGTCCACCGCGAAGTGCGCGCCCTGTGTCGCTCGAAAAGAAGGCGGTGCGCTAGCAGCGGATGGCGTTCCCAGCAGACGCTGCACCCGCTTTGCCGTGCAGATAAAAAGGCAGCCTCCAATGGGGCTGCCCGGCCTGTCTAACTTCTAGCCGTTGCTTCTCATTGGCTCGCCGTGCTGTGATGAACCGGTTTTCTAGTTGGAGTTGACGCGGCTTTCAGCAGCTTGCCGTTGTCCATGGTCATCATGAAGGGGTTGCTGGCATAGGAAGAGGGTTGGCCCTCGAAGTCGAGGCTGGTGCCATCTTTCGGAACCAATTTGAGCGGAACTTTTTCTCCCTCGGGAAAAGTGAGGGTTATGTCCGCTTTCTTCGCCTCGATGTCGTCTGAACTGCCAGCAATATCGAACTCCGTAGCGGTCGCATGAATGACGGTTCCATTCATCTGCACCGCCTTGCCTTTGATGGCGTTCCAAACCGTGTCCTGGTCTTCCTTTGAGCCATTGGTAAAAATGAACTGCCAAGTTGCGAAATCCATCTTATCGGGCGAGGCAGAGGTCACCATGTTGTGAGCCTGCTCGGCCGGCGTGGGAGCGGGTTTGATGGTAAATCCGGCGGGCGGATCGCCGTTGGTTTTAGCCTGGCCTAACACCTCGGCCCAGCCATCATCTCCCCCGTGATATTTGTCATATTGACTTTCCGCGTACTTGGCAATCTGCTGCTCGTACTGTGGATTCGGTGCAACCGCGGAGGCGCGTGCCGAAAACCAAATTGCATCGATGGGATCAGCGCTGATCTTCGGATCGGGCGGAGCGGGACCAGCGTAGGCGAGAGCCAACGGATAAATTACGCTAAAGTCTTTTTGCTCATCGGGCGTACTGTCTGCCGCGGCGCGCAACGCTTTTCGGGCGCCATCGTAATCCTTCTCCGTGAGATCCGCAATTCCGATGGCCGCATCGAAAATGCCGGTCATCTGGTTCTTCATCTTTTCGTACTCGGCGTCGGACGTGCCTTGCGGCTTAGTGAATTTGGGCAAACATTCCAGCCCGGAGTCGCCGTACTTCTTTGCGTCCACGAGATCTTGTTTGGCGTTTGTGTCACCCCCTTGCGCCTTAAGCCGGTCAACAAATGCGAGCAGCGCCAGCCCGCGCACATTGCAGGGATCTACCGCCACCAGCTTCTCCGCGGTCTCCATAGTCTTAGCCTGGTTGTTGGTCTGCTGGTAATCCTGCATCAGCGTCTGCAAGGCGGCAACCTTCATCACACTGTTGGGATATTGCGTCAGGTAGGCCTCCAAACCGCTGATCCGTCCCGCCGGGTCCTTCTGCTCGATAGCGCCCATGTAGGCGTTATATTCGGCGGGATCCTTAATTACGGGTGCTTGTGGTGCTGCCGCGGGCGCTGGTGACACCGCGGCCTGTCCCTGCGCCGCCTGCCCGGGTGCAGGTAGCGGCTGCGCAGCGTTGGCAGGCCGCTCCGCCAACACCGGGACAGCGATCCCAAGCACAGCCGTGACCAGAAACTTTTTCATCAGTTGCTCCTTAGCCTTATCGGGATGGACAATTCCTCGAAACATAATTCCTTAACTTTGTGGCTGCATTCTACTCGGACAGAGAGTCGCTCTCAAGTGGTGCCGTCGAGAGCTGTCGCTAGCGGCTGCTCCCGAACATCAGAACGGCAAGCCTGTGGACGTACAGCTACTGAACCCGCACACGGGGGTTGGCCGGATTATAAGTACCTATTGGCCTGAAGGCAAGACTGTCCCTCATGTGTACGTTTTCATTGTATAAGATGCTTTCAACGCGTTCGGCAGGTGGCAGTCTTGAAATTTTGCCGGCGTGCTCTGCACCGGGAACAAATACACTCGGAGGATTTTATGAGCCGCAATGATTATCTTAGCGGACAAGTCGCTCTGATCACCGGAGCCGGTCGAGGTATCGGGGCTGCAATCGCGCGCCGCCTTTCACGTCTGGGCGCCATAAGCGTGCTATGCGGACGCACCCACTCTGCTCTTGAATCGACGTCCCAAGCCATCACGCAAAGCGGCGGCGAAGCCAAGACCGTTTTTTGCGATGTGGGCAAACTTCAGTCGGTCCAAAATGCGGCACGTCAAATTGAGGCGACGTTAGGGCGTGTGGACATTCTTGTGAACAACGCCGGTGTCGGTGGGTTTGGCGCTCCTTTGCATCAGCTTCCGCCGGAAGAATGGGACCACATCCTGAACACCAATCTGAGGGGAGTGTATTACATGACGCGCGCCTTCGTGCCCATGATGATCCGCGCACGTTCCGGCAACATCATCAACATCTCATCCCTTGCCGGGAAGAATCCCCTTCCGAATGGCGCAGCCTACGCCGCTTCCAAGTGGGGGCTGAACGGCTTGAGCTATTCGCTGGCGGAAGAATTGCGCGGTTACAACATTCGGGTTTCATTGATCTGCCCGGGTTCAACCAATACCGACCTGAGCCCGCACGCCGGCCAGGATCCCGCAAAAATGCTGCAACCTGAAGACGTGGCGCATGTCGTCGCGATGCTGGTAACCCAAAACCCGCAGTCATTCGTGAGCGAGATATCTTTGCGTCCTACGCAGAAGCCTTAAGCCAGCAGGAAGAAAGCTGAAGGCAGCCGCATTTCGCAGCCAGACCGATGCCCGGGGTGCGATTGTCGTTTGGCCAAGCCGTTGCAGATTATTTCTCCAAAACCCTGACAGCCTTGGGAGCACCTTTCAGGGCACGCTCTTTTCTGAGGGCACGAGCTACGTCACCGAGTGGAATCTCCTGTGGAATCGACCCCAGCTCAGAGAGGGGCACTTCGCCCTTCGCATAAGCGTAGACGGAAGTGTCGAGCAAGGTGGTTTCCTGCGCCATGGCATGCTGCGAAGCGTGCTCGCTGTGCTCCGCCATTTGCATCGGCTGCGCAATGGGGTTCAATACAGCGGCCGTCTGCGAGAAAGCGGCGGTGGCGGAAAAGCAACAAAGGAAACAGACTGCGCAAAGAATGTTTTTCATAGCGTGATCCTCGTCTGAGGGACTTGCCAGCATTTAAAAGACTCTATCAGAACGCCCGACCAGCAAGGCATCTGGCGTGGTATGGGCAATCCGCGTACCAGAAACCGCTAGCTGGAATTCGACTTAGCCAGCTTTGCCGGAGGCAGAGTGCAAGACTTTGCACACGTGGGGAATTCGCGCTCCCCACGCTTTAGAGCCCATGATTTCAAGATCCCTCCGATGGCGATCCATACTTATGAAGGACCGAATCGCGCGAGATCACGCCCTCTAACCGGTGGAAGTCAGCCCGATTCACCACCGGCACAAGTGCATAAGCGTTTACATAACGAAGAGCAGAATCCAGCGGCAGATCAGGGTAGAGGCTGGGCAACGGTGGCGAGGGCAGCACCGAAGCCAGCGTGAGTTCTCCTTTGCCTTCCCGATCAAGACGTTGCAATTGTTCGCGGGTGATGAGATTCCATCCGCTTGGATGCAGCCGCACGAGGAAAACGGATTCGCTCGAATCCTGAACCCGGCGCGCGCTCGTGTCCACGTAATCCTGCGCATTGAGGATGGTTTTTGATACGGGAAGCATCGCATCTTCGACGTGCAAAATGTTTTCTTCGCGCTCTTCCTCGAGCGACGGCAAAACCAATCCATCCTGCCGCGTGAGCAGGTCGAAGATGGGGATTTCCTGGAAGCTGCGGGCGACAAGATAAGACACTGTGTTCGCAACGATAACGGGGACGATGATTTCGTAGTTGCCGCTCACTTCGAGAACCATGAACACCGAAGTCATGGGAACGCGGAGGAAGCCCGCGAACAGCACGCCCATGCCGACCAGCGCATAAGTTCCCGTTGATCCAGTGAGCTGTGGAAAAAAGATGTGTTCGACTCCGCCCACGGCACCGCCGAGCATGGCGCCAATAAACAGCGTAGGAGCGAACATACCGCCGGGCGTGCCGCTGACGAAGGAAACCGTGGTTGCGACAATCTTGAGCACGGCGAGCATCGCCAGAAATTTCCATGCATATTGCCCGTGCATGGCCTGGTCCATCGAGTCGTATCCGGCGCCCATAACTTGTGGGGCGCCGAGGAACGCAATCAGTCCCACCAGCAGTCCTGCAACCGCAGGTTGCAGATATTGCGTCCAACGAGGCAAAGCCTTCAGCCGAGGGCGCAAAGCACCCACCGATTTGGCAAACGCAACTGAAGCAAAACCACCGATGAGTCCAAGCGCGGCATAAGCCAGCAACTCGCTCGGCCGCTTGAACGCGGTAACCGGAATGTGAAAGAGAGGTTCACTGCCCAGAAATGACCTCACGATCACGACGCTAGCCACGGCGGAAAGCACAACCGATCCCAGAATGCCAGCGCTCCATCGCCCGATCACTTCTTCAATGACGAAAAGCACAGCCGAGATTGGTGCGTTGAACGCAGCGGCCAGGCCGGCAGCCGCGCCGACCGGGGCCATAAGCCGCACCTTCTCTCGCGAGATTTGAAGGTGCCGGCCCAGTGCAGACGCGATACTGGCTCCGATCTGCAGTGACGGATCCTCCGGGCCCAACGACTGGCCCGAACCGATCGCAATCGCTGAACAGAAAAACTTGCCCACCGCCGTGCGGAACGGAATGAAGCCGTTGAAAATGTAGAGGGCGGATTTGGTCTGGTTAACGCCGCTGCCCCGTATGCCCGGAAAAACGTGGAGAACCAGAGCCGCCACGACCAGGCCCGCGATTGCTGGAACAGCAAATAACCGCCAGCTGTGGGTTTGGGGCAGAGGACCGAGCAAAGCGAGGTGCGTCCAATCGATCGCCAGCCGAAAGCAGACAACCGCGAGCCCGGAAAAGATTCCGATAAAAACTGAGAGAATCAGAAAAAATACTTCCTCGTTAAAAACGCCCTCCAGCGTGGAAAACAAGCGCTGCCGGATGTGCACTCGCACGATCGGCGTTTGCGTTGGAGATTCCGGTGAAGCCGGGACCGTGGGATTCGAACTCATTGGGTCGCCGCCTCGCGCTGTTCCGAGATCAAAAGCAGGGCGAGGTCGACGCCTTGCGGCCGCCCGCACATCGTGGCGGTTCGCCGTTCGATCTGGAATACCACATCCATGATGGTATCCGGCAGATCGGTTTCCGTGGAGGATTGAAGCTGCCGCAAATCTGGCTTAACCGCATTCCACTGAGCCTGCAGCCTTAACAACGGGGAAGGAGAAGACGATCCGGTGGCGTCGAGACTGACCCCGGCCTGCGCGGCACAAGCGGTCAGTCGCGTTTCTGCCCGGGCGAAATCGGCAGCAATCCGGCGATTGCGCTCCGCGTCGGAGATGTAGCTGCGAAACGGATTCGAGCGGAGCACGAGCTCCGCGGTCTCCAGCAGCTGACGAGAATCCCGATCTTCGAGATTAACGGCCAGCGCATTCCGCAAGTAACGTTGTGCGAGCGTGTAGTTGCCCATGCGATACGCAGCCGCGCCCGCTCCCGCCAGCGCGGCGGCATTATTGGATTGGAGCCGTAGAACATCCTCGTACTGCGCGAGCGCGCCAGCGTAGTCCTCGGCCTCGACAAAAAGCGAAGCTGCCTGCAGGTGAGCGGCAGGGTCGCGCGGCAAGGCGGTAGCTAGCGCAATGAGCTCCGAGTCGGCCTGAGCTCGGGCATTTTTCTTCAGCAAATATTGGATCAGCTCAATCTGAACGCTGTTTCGGTTGGCGTCGGCATCGGACTTCCAGACGCCGTACATCGCATTATGATAGTAACCGATTGCATCATCGATTGAGCCACGATGGGCCGCCACCCGGGCCAGAGCTAGGTTTACAGCAGCATCCTGAGGGGTCCGCTGCCAAAGCGCGACGAGATACGATTCGGCTTCGTCGAGACGGCTCGGGTCACCGCTGTCGCGCAACGCCCTGGCAAGACTCAGTTGATATTGAGAATTGGCGGGGTCGCAGGTGAGGGCGGCGCGAAAGGCGTCGATCGCAGCGTCATAACGGCCCGAGCTGGCAGCGGTAAGACCGGACGCGTATAGTTTGCGTCCACGGGACTGTTGATTGGCGTTATAGCGCACCACCAGATGGCTTACAGCGGCAAATCCGGCAACGGCGCCCAGGGTCAGGATTAGTAGAATCACCGGTCCGGAGCGGGGAACCAGTTTTGGGAGCCTCCACCACATGTCTCGTACCACGATATCATCTGATGAGTCCGTCGGTGGCGAAAGTGCAGCACCATAAGGTTGTCTCACCGGCCGCGTGCCCTTCAGGTAAGATACTCCGTCCGCGTTTGACGCACGCGGGCAATCCTTTCGTCAGAATGAATCGCGAATATCACAAGGCATACAGCCAAGAGTTGCATCGGGACATGGAGGCGCTTGTGTTTGGCCATGCCGGGACGCCGCTGGTGGTGTTTCCCACATCCATGGGAAGATTTTTCGAATATGAAGATCGCGGAATGATTGGCGCGCTGGCAGCGAAAATCGATAGCGGCGAGTTGCAGGTTTTCTGCCCGGATGCAGTCGATCTAGAGAGCTGGTACAACAAGCATGTTCATCCCAAAGTGCGCGTGCTGCGGCACCTGCAGTATGAGCGCTACATTCTGCACGAGTTTCTGCCCTTCATCCGGTGGAAAAATCCGACCGCGCAACTGGCGACGACCGGATGCAGCTTCGGCGCTTATCACGCGGTGAATTTTGCCATGAAGCACCCTGACGCGGTGACGCATTGCATCAGCATGAGCGGGGCGTTCGACATCCATCAGTTTCTCGATGGCTATTATGACGATGATTGTTACTTCAATTGTCCACAGGATTACTTGCCGAATCAGAACGACGATTGGTTTCTAAGCCGTTATCGGCAGATGAAAATCGTACTCGGATCGGCGGACTGGGATATGTGTCTTGACCAGAATGTGAAGCTCTCGGCTGTTCTAAATGGCAAGGCCGTGCCGCACTGGTTCGATGTTTACAACGACAATTCCCGGCACGACTGGCCACTGTGGTTGAGGATGGCGCAAAAGTATTTTTAGTGTGGCCGCTCGGTAAAAGTCCTTCGAGTGTCCCAAGTGCTTGCTCTTGGCCACACACTGACTTCGCACAGGATGACAAATCATTAGGAGATGGTCGTGAGGAAAATCGGGATTTTATTTGGCATGGAGAACAGTTTTCCTCCTGCGCTGGTCGAGAAAATCAACTCCATGGGAATCGATGGCGTTGAAGCGGAATTCGTCAGGATTGGCGGCATTCGCCTGGATGAACCGAAGAAGTACGACGTCATCATCGACCGCATTTCGCAGGACATCGCCTTCTATCGCTCGTATTTGAAAAATGTGACATTGCAGCGCACCACCGTGGTGAACAATCCTTTTTGGTGGACAGCCGACGACAAATTTTTTAACTACGCGCTTGCGCACAAGATCGGTGTCGCGATTCCGCCGACGATTATTCTTCCGCACAACCAACATCCCGAGGGCACCACCGATCGGTCGATGCGAAATTTGATCTATCCGCTGAACTGGCAGGAGCTTTTCGATTACGTCGGCTTCCCGGCTTTTCTCAAGCCTTATTCCGGCGGCGGATGGAAGCATGTGTATCACGTCCATTCCCCCGAAGAATTCTTTCAGCATTACAACCAGACCGGCGACTTGTGCATGACCCTGCAAGGGGCGGTAAAATTTGAAGAGTATTACCGCTGCTACGTAGTCGGGCAGGAAAAGGTACACATTATGAAGTACGATCCCAAGGCGCCGCATCACCAACGATATGTGAAGGGCAATCCTCCGCCGTCGTCGGCCAAATTGAAGGAGAGGATCGAAAAAGATGCGCTGACGCTGTGCCGCGTGCTTGGCTACGATTTGAACACGGTGGAGTTTGCGGTGGAAGGCGGCGTTCCTTACGCAATCGATTTTCTCAATCCGGCCCCCGATGCCGAAATTACTTCGGTCGGCCAGGAAAACTTCGATTGGATCGTCAACGCAGTCGCGGAGATGGCGGTTAAGATGGCACAGAGGGGCGACGATCCTGCGCGTGAGCTGCGCTGGTCCGCATTTCTTGCAGGAGCGGCTCTGCCGGCCTCAAGACCCCGTGGGAGAAAGAAGCCGAAAGGGTAGGTGGCTTCATGGAAACGGGTGGAAGGCACTTTCTCCTAAGAGCGGCGCTGGCCTGGGCCTCATAGATTCCCACGGTTATCGGCTTCGCTCTTGAGATCTCAGCAACTAAGGCGACCAGACTCGCCGCAGTTGCGGGCGGGCTGAGCGAAATATTTCTTGTTTGCGGGATCGGCGCAATCCTCATCAGGGAGATCGCTGCCATCATCCTCCTGTTAAGAGGACTGGCGACTGGACATCGGGCGCGCAATGCATTTTCGATAGTATCCATGTGTCTGAGCGCCTCGATGCTGCTGCTGGCGAGCCTGTTCATCTGGGTCACCTGGTTCCCCGGTGCGCCCTGTGCGCCTTACCCCGTAATACCGGGCCTGGTTGTTATACTGTTATCGCTGATTGGCGTGCACAGGCAGCCAGCGCAAACAGGATT
>JASHRB010000124.1 GCA_030037575.1 Candidatus Sulfotelmatobacter sp.
CGATTTTTGCTGGAATCGAAGTCGATATTCTCCCTGATGGCGACCTCGATCTCTCCGATGACGTTCTCGCCCAGATGGATATTGTTATTGCGAGCGTGCATTCGGTTTTCAATCAGCAGCCGGCGAAGATGACCGAGCGACTGCTCAAGGCGATCGAAAATGCAAACGTTTCGATCATCGGCCATCCCACAGGCCGCATCCAACTTCGACGAGACGCATATCAGTTCGACATGGACAAGATTCTTACCGCGGCGGCAAGACACAGGGTGGCGATGGAGTTAAACTCGTATCCCGACAGGCTCGACCTGAATGACGTGCACCTGCGCCAGGCGAAACAGCGGGGAGTGAAAATCGTGATCAACACCGATGCCCATCACACCTCGCATCTCGAAAAGATTGGCTACGGCGTGCAGCAGGCGAGGCGCGCGTGGCTCACGAAAAACGACGTGCTAAATACGCTTCCGGCCGCGAAGTTCGCCCGGGCGATGAAACACGAATGGAATTGATTTGATGCCAGCGATTAACATCTAGAACCGACGATAGTTGTGGAAAGGCAGAGCTATGCCGGAACCGACATCCCGATCGAGTCCTCTTTCTAATCCGCCAACCTCCACCGCGGTTTCGATGCCGCATACGCCGCCCTCCGTTCAGCGCGGACCGACGATCAATATAGCGGACGAATTCGGCACTGCGAAACGCAACCTTCCTCCTGCGAAGATTGTCTTGATCACGACGGGAGTGATTCTGGTGATCCTCAGCATTTTTTCCTTTTTTGATCGGGCTAAGCCGCAGGGCGCCGGCTCGCTCGACAACGTGACGGCGGTGGATCTTCCCGGGCAAAACTCGGTTCTGGTAACTCTCACTTTTACGCTGCGTAATTCAGGCAAGAAATCCTTATGGGTTCACGGCATCGAAGGGAAACTGCTTACGGCCAGCGGAGAGTCGAGGGGAGAGGCCGTTTCGACCGTCGACTTTGATCGCTACTATCAGGCCTTCCCCACCTTGAAGGAAAATACCTTGACTGCTCTGTCACCCGAGGACAAGCTGCAGCCCGGCGAAGAAATCAAGCGAACCGTCATGGTCAGCTTCCCGGTTACCCTCGATACGTTCAATCAAAGAAAATCCGTGAGCGTAGTCGTTCAGCCTTACGACCAGCCGGTTCCGATCACGTTGACCCGATAGTGGGACGGGATTTTCTTCGCCGAGCATTAAGCGCCATCGCATTTGAAAAATTGACAATCTGGTTCTAGGAAAATGAAACGATCATTGCGCCGCAAGTTAATCTCAAGCCTCGTCTTCTTGTTTGTTTTCTCGGGCGGCGTTGCCGCCTCGCCTCGACATTCGAAATACCTGGTTTACGTCGGCACCTACACCGAGAATGGAAGCGACAGCAAGGGCATTTACGCCTACCGCTTCGACTCGAACACTCAACAGCTCACTGAAATCGGATTGGCTGCGACGACAGTCAATCCATCGTTTCTGGCCGTGGGCAAGGACGGGCATTTTCTCTACGCTGCCAACGAACTGAGCAACTATCAAGGCCAGAAAAGCGGCGCGGTGAGCGCCTTCGCGATCGACCGCGCGAGCGGGAAACTAACGCTGGTAAATCGAGTTGCGTCTCGTGGCGCAGATCCCTGCTATATCACGGTCGATAGAACGGGCAAGTACGTGCTGGTAGCGAACTACACGGGCGGCAGCGTCGCCGTTTTTCCGATTCGCGAAGACGGTGGTCTGGGCGACGCTTCGGCGTTCGTTCAGCACACTGGACACGGAACAAATCCACAGCGGCAGGAAGGACCGCACGCTCATTCGATTGATATCTCTCCGGATGATCGCTTCGCGTTGGTTGATGATCTCGGATTGGACGAGACGCTGGTGTACCCCTTTGACAGCGCAAACGGAACTCTAGCAGACAACGAAGCAAGAATCGGGAAAGCGGCTCCGGGCGCCGGCCCCCGGCATTTGGCTCTGAGTCCCGAGGGAAAATTCGCTTATGTTCTCGACGAGATGGGATCCACCGTTTCCGCCTACAGTTTCAATTCATCTGCGGGCACCCTGACGGCGCTCCAAACAATCTCTTCCATTCCGAAAGCTTTCACGAGCCTTGACGAGTCGGCGGAAATCGAAGTCGCTCCCTCCGGCAATTTTCTCTACGCATCGAACCGCGGGCACGACAGTATCGCCGTGTTCCGCATTGATCGAAATACGGGACTGCTCACTCTGGTCGAATACACACCTACGAAAGGAGCGAGTCCGCGCAGTTTTGAAATCGCTCCGGGCGGTTCCCTGCTCTTTGCCGCCAACGAGAAGTCGGACAACATTGTTTTGTTCCGCATCAACCCGCGAACCGGGCGACTGACGCCGACGGGGAGAGTGCTTGATATCCCGCAACCGGTTTGCGTCAAATTTGCGCCAGTCGACCGATGACTGCAGACCGACCCAAACTTCCACCGGCGACTGTTTCGATTATTGCTGCTTCTGAATGAACCTCCGCCGGCCGAGGTAAATGTCGGCGTCCGGCTTGATCTCATGGTATTTCATGCAACCGATCGAGCTATCGACTGCGAGCGCGGACAGCGCCGCGCGTCGTGAACATTGGCGATTCCATGCTCGCCAAGGGCGCGTTCGAGTTCGTCTATGCTCACATGTTCTTTGGCCAAGTGCGATGCAATCGGCTCTCCATCATGAGTAAAGAGGCTGGGCTCGCCCAGGACGACCCGCCGGAATCCGCGGCTGGGGCCGGAGAGGCTCGCGACCAGATAATTCAGATCGACAGCACGGAAGCGACAATCACACTGTTGGCCGGCGAAGTATCCGGCCCGGTCATGGCATCCTGCACGGAGTTCGATATGAGCTAGAGCAGAGTGAGGTCGAACGGAATCATCTGGCCGAGTTCGCCCTTGCCGCTGGAGCGAACCCCAATCAGGGCGACGGAATAAATTGCGCCTGTGCGCAGCGCGATCCGCAGCCACGCCAGCCCGCAGGTAGAAACACTCCGTTCAATTGGCGGTCACCGGAGTAGGCGCGTTCTTCGGCGTGCTCAAGTAGCCAGTGGCTTTCTTTTTATCGACGGTCCACACCACCAGTTCAAACAGCATGTGATCACGCCCCGAATAGAATTGAATCGGCTCGGCGATATTGCGGTCACGCTTCTCGATGGTGCGGTCGTCGGCGGTCACATTCATGGTGAACTTGCCGTGCTTCGCGTCGGTCTTTCTAAGTTGCAGGCTGACGGTGGCAACCGTCTGAGGCTTTGCGCCTTTGAGCAGGGTGAACTCGTAATAATTGCGATCGCCTTTGTGCTTGAGGATTTCAAGATCATCTCGCGTGTGTGCGATCAGTCCGCTTTGCACACCAAGGTCGCCGATCGCGCTCTGCAGCTTTTGCTTGGTGACGTCCAGATCGGCCCTGGTAGCTGCGGCGTCAGTTTTGACGCCGCCAACGTCGGTCTTGACGCCGGCCAACTCGCCGCTCACCTCGCCCAGTTGCTGTTGCGACGCTTTCTGTTCCTCCTCCAGTCGCGATTCAGCCGCTTTTTGTTGCGCCTGCAAGTCGGCAGCCCGCTGCGCAAGTTCTTTCTTTGTCATGCCCAGTTTCTGGCCCAGCGTCTCTTCTTCCGCTTCGGCGGATTGCATCCGTTTTTGCAGCTCCGCGACCTGCGCCTGGCTGGAGCCCAGGTCCGCTGTCAGCTTTTCTACCCGCTGCTGCGTGGCGACATATCCATAAACGGATCCGGCAACAAAAACGATTGCCAAAATCAGCAGAATCCACTTCCCAGCTGTGGATTGCTGTTCCGCCACCAGATTCTCGCCATCGTCGGCCATTGATTCCTCCAGACTTACCAGATCGGAATGACTTAATTGTTTAGCATGACGCCACTGCTGTCAATTGGCTCGACGCCGCTTCACATTCTTTTACAATGCAAAGGTGAAGACTTGGGATGTCATCGTTATTGGCGGCGGCATCATTGGGCTTTCGCTCGCCATTGAGCTCCGCAAGCGCGGCGCAACCGTTCTGATCGTCGAACGGGGCGAGCCGGGCCGCGAGGCTTCTCATGCCGCCGGCGGAATGTTGGTCGATTGGGCGGCGGAGACTCCCGCCGCCCTCCAGGAGTTGGCGATGGCAAGTGCGCGCATGTATCCGGAGTTTGCGCGGGAATTGCAGGTGGAGTCGGGAATGTTTGTCGATTTGCGCGAGCAGGGAGCGATTGTCTTTCCTGCGCCGGAGCATGTACACCAGCGGGCGGGGTTCAAGTTGGAGAACCTGCCCTCTGCATCGCTCGCCGAACTCGAACCGGCGCTGGCGGATCACATGCGTCCGGCGTTTTTGCTGAAGGAACGAAGCGTGGATCCTCGTGCGCTGACGACAGCCGCGCTGGCCGCGACCAAGCGGCGCGGAGTAGACATTTCCTCTGGCGAGGAAGTAACCGCGGTGAAAGTTGGCAACGGCAAAGTTTGCGGAGTCACGACGAACAAAACGTCTTATCAGGCCCCCAAAGTTGTCAACTGTGCGGGAGCATGGTCGGGCCAGCTGGCGCCGCACAATTTTCCCACACGGCCGGTGAAGGGACAGATGCTCAGCCTGGTTTCGCCCTCCCCCAGCCTGCTGAAGCATGTGATTCGCGCGCCCGAGGTTTATCTGATCCCACGCAGTGACGGGCGAATTCTGGTGGGAACCACAACGGAAGAAGCCGGATTCGACAAGACGACGGATGTTGCAACAATTCAGCGCCTGTGGCGAGCCGCGATTTCGCTGATACCGGAATTGCGTAACGCAAAGATTCTTGAGGACTGGGCCGGATTGCGTCCCGGAACTCCGGACGCGCTGCCATTTCTGGGTGAGACTTCGACGCCAGGTTATTATGCTGCCACCGGGCATTTTCGCGACGGCATTTTGCTGGCGCCGATTACGGCGCGGATTATGGCGGATGTGATCGCCGGGAAGAATTGCGGATACGAGTTGGAGGCGTTCTCACCCAGAAGATTTCAGCCCTGAGATAAGCTGCCGCCGGTCGCTGGCGTATACTGTAGCGTTTTCCTGCACACAGCGTAGCCTCTTCGCATGGGAAAGGAAGTCTTGTATGGCATCCCCGGCCGTCGATTTTGCCCGCAATAATCAGCAGCGTTTTCTTGGCGAACTGAAAGATTTGCTTCGCATTCCTAGCGTCAGCACGTTGCAGGAACACAAGTCTGATGTGCAAAGAGCGGCCGAGTTTGTTGCCAACGATTTGCGTCGCATCGGCATGGAAAGTGTCGAGGTCATTCCCACCAAGGGCCATCCGCTGCTATACGCCAACTGGCTGCATGCGCCGGGCAAACCGACTGTGCTCTGTTACGCGCACTACGATGTGCAGCCGCCCGATCCGCTTGATGAATGGGCCACTCCGCCGTTCGAGCCGACCGAGCGCAACAACAACATTTATGCTCGCGGGGCGGTCGACGACAAAGGCCAACTGTGGATGGAAGTGAAGGCGCTCGAATCGCTCATGAAATCCGGGAACGCCAAGCTGCCGATCAACGTTAAGGTTCTTTTCGAGGGGGAAGAGGAAGTCGGCGGTGAGTCGATTAGCGAGTACGTCAAGACGCAGAAAGCCAAGCTAAAAGCCGACTTCGCTCTGGTTTGCGACACCGAGCTTTTTGCTCCTGGCTTGCCAACTCTTTGCGTGGGCCTGCGTGGCCTTGTCTATACCGACATCGAAGCGCAAGGCGCAATGATCGATCTGCACTCCGGCGTGTATGGGGGAGCGGCGCCGAATCCGTTTTTCGCGCTCATCGAAATCATCAGCAAACTGAAGGATGCCAAGGGCCGCATACTTATTCCCGGCTTCTACAAAAATGTGAAGGCGCCGAGCAAAGATGAACTGAAGGCCTGGAAGCGACTGCCATTCAACGAAGAGCACTATCGCAAAACCGAGGTCGGGTCGAAGGTTCTCACCGGCGAGCCCGGATATTCGGTTCTGTATCGCACATGGGCGCGACCGACGCTCGAAGTTCACGGCATGCCGGGAGGATTCATCGGCGCGGGCGCAAAGACCGTGATTCCGGCGAAAGCTGCGGCGAAGGTTTCCCTGCGCCTTGTGCCGAACCAGGATCCCGACGACATTCTTAAGCGTTACACGACGTTTGTGAAGAAGCTCACACCGAAGGGCATCGAAACAAAAATTAAAGTGCACAGCAAAGGCCCGGCGAGCGTGGTTGGAACAAACAATCCTTATATCAAAGCCGCGAGGGGAGCCCTGCACGACACATTCAAGAAAGAAACCGTGTTCATTCGGAGTGGCGGATCGATTCCCATCGTCAACGATATCTATCAGTCTTTGAAAATTCCCAGCGTGATGATGGGCTTCGGCCTGCCTGACGACAACCTCCACGCCCCGAACGAGAAGTTCCATATCCCGAACTTCCATCAGGGGATAGAGACGATCTGCTTGTTCTTCGAGAAGCTGGGAGGATAACCGCATCAGCCGAGAGCCGCGGGCCGGTTTCGGCCGGCGGCCATGAGATTTTGTCCCGTGCTTCGGGTGCAATCCTGCGCGCCTGGCGAAAAACTCAGCTGCCGTTTCGACGGGGCCCACTTTCTCGGCAAGGGCAGCGGCGATGCGTTGGTTTATGGACACGCCGTCTTTCCTGGCCAGACCCTGGGCCGCCTTCTCCTTTGAAAGCGGAAGTCTTAGCGGATAGGTAGCTTTGCTCATGGCTTCGCCTTTTTCAATTGGGTCAGCCTGGACTCATCGCTGGAGTCTCGAACCGCTCGCCTGCCGGCCCTTTTTTCGCATATTTAGACCCATTTTTACGCTTGCCTTCCTGGTGATGCCGGACTACTCTTATCGGGCTCCCGCGACTCTCCCGCCTCACTGTTTCCTCGTCCTTAGACTGTCGAACTGGTGCAATGCCTGTGCAATACACGGCGCTAGCGCGTAAGGTCATACAATATATAGTGTTATATTGCTTGACCCCACCCTCGGTTCGCCATTACAGTGGCTTAAATTTGTGCTCGCCCCCGCTAGCCCGGGTGCGGAACAGGCTCGAAACGAATCTGAACACAATGAGGGTTCGACAAAGGGTGTATCTGTCCGGTAAACAGCGCAAATCGCACGCGCAGCCACGCATTGGCAACTGGCCACTGACAACTAGCCACTGCTCTTTCGAAGGAGTCCACGTTGCTTAAACTGAAGCGGCTTCAGATTCTGGGGTTCAAATCATTTTGTGACCGCACCGATCTCAAGTTCCAGGGCGAGGGGATTGCGGCGATCATTGGCCCTAACGGTTGCGGCAAATCGAACATTGCCGATGCCATTTCGTGGGTGCTGGGCGAGCAGTCGGCGAAAACCCTGCGCGGGTCGCGCATGGAAGACGTGATTTTTGCCGGCACGCGCGACCGCAAGCCAACCGGTCTGGCCGAAGTGTCGCTGACGTTGATTAATCCCGAAGAGTACCGGTGTGGCGACGCGGAGGCGCCGACGGAAATTGATATTCAGGATGAGCTGCCGAGCGGTGCGTCGCCTTTAGGCAGCGCCGACCATCCTGATCAAGATTGGGATGAAGCCGCGATTCGCGCAGAAGCGGCCGAAGAAACCGAACGCGCAGTACAAAATGCACAGCCCGGCAGGATCGAGGAAGTTGAAGTACCGCGCGCAAAAATAACCATGATCTCGGCCGCTTTCCCGGATGACGAACCGGCATTCGCTTTCCCGAACGGCAGGCTCGCGACGGTCATGCCGATTTCGTCGGCGACTGTTGCCGCGCGGCAGGTCGTTCTCAAGATTCGCCACCGCAAGTTCAATCAGCAGCAATTTCGTGCGGGCGAAATCGTCGTCACCCGGCGGCTATTCCGCTCCGGGGATAGCGAATATTTATTGAATGGCAAGCTCTGCCGTCTGCGCGACATTCAGGACTTGTTCATGGGCACGGGTCTTGGCCCCGAGACTTATGCGCTGATCGAGCAAGGGCGCATTGGCCAGATTCTGAGCAGCCGACCGACCGATCGTCGCGCCATTCTTGAGGAAGCTGCGGGGATCACGAAAT
>JASHRB010000125.1 GCA_030037575.1 Candidatus Sulfotelmatobacter sp.
ACTTCGTGGCATCACCGCCGAGCGCGTCGCCCGCGCCACCTTGCAGGGTTATCTAAAGCAGAAACGTGAAGTCATCGTCCCCTGGACCATGTGGATCCCGGTCAAGTTCTATCAGCACTTCCCGGGATGGGTGGAACGCATCATGGCGGGAATGGCAAAGTAACCGACGGCTCACGTGGAGAAGGCTCCGCAGCATCTTTTCTCCCATCGCTATGGTGCCCGGGAGGTTCCTGCGGACGATGGGTCTAGCCTCTGCGCCCTGTTTTTAGAGATCGGAGCGGAACGAGCGAAAATGCCCGCTGACCGCTCAACCTATCCCAGTTCCGCCAGCATGGCTTCCATTTCCGACTGCGCATGTGAATTTCCGGTGCGCCGCGCCGACGCGATGCCGTTGCTCAGCATTGTTTTCGCCTCGACAGTGCGGGCTGCTTGCGCCAAGGCTTGCGCGGCCATGAAATATCCCGCCGTGTAATCCGGGTTTAGCTTCAGCAAAATCGCAAATTCCGCCAGCGCACGATCCAAATCGCCCTGATTGGAATATTCCATCGCCAATCCATACCGCGCGAAGGTGTCATCGGGGTTTTGCCGGAGAATTTCGCTTAATGCAGCAATTCGATCCATGAACAGCTCACTTCAATTCGTAAAACGAGGTTACTACAGATGCGAGGGCGGTTGCTCCGCGAAATGATTTGTATCAGGGCATCGCTTTAGCCATGCCGCCCCTGCCGTCCCCCGAACGACCGCTTCAGCCGCCGCAGAACGCGGCATGAAGTTCGCGGCCCAAGCTGGTTTTTTTTAACCCACGCATTTTGGCACGCTGGCAAACCTGCTCTGATCACGGAAGAAACGGCAGTGGCCCAAACTGGGCATTGGCTTGGCGCGAATGGATGAGTAGAATGAGCCGTCTCTAACATTTCGTCCTTCGGAGAATCCAACTTGGCGTGTCCGTTTTTCATGCCCATAGAAAAATTGGAGAACGGCACATGGACTCATCCCTCGCGGCTTCCGCTCGGCTGCGGCTGGAGCGGCCACTGCACCGCGCCCGGTCACGACGGCGAAACTCCATCGCAGGAAGAATTGCAGCAATTCTGCAATCTCGGCTACGCCGCGGGTTGCCCGCGTCTGCCCGCCGAGCGCACTTGGGACTCGGTTCGCTTCGGCGCGCGTACGATGGTTTCGGCTTCAGCCGCCGATCCGCACATTCGCTTGCGTTACGTTTGCGAACGTGCGCATCGCCCGGCCGACCATGGCCTTCTCGAATTCGATCCGGCCAGCACTTCGTGGAGCACTCAACATCCTGATCCACGCTTGCAGCGTATGGCCGAATGCTTTCTTATGGCGTACCTGGAAACGAGGAAAAATCGGGAAGAGATGCGGCCTGTCGCGCGCTGAACAGGCCGCTGGCAAAGAAAGTCCGAAGAGTAGGGCGGACGCCAACCAAAGAGAAGGAGCATGAACGATCCAAAAGTGAACGACGACATGCTGATGCCCCGTCCGGTGTGCGATTCGCAGTCCGAAATGATCGAACTTGTCTTGCCCAACGACGCGAACCCCCTGGGCGCTTTGCTCGGCGGACGCCTTATGCACTGGATCGACCTGGCCGCAGCCTTAGCTTGCCATCGTCATTCGCACAGTCACGCCGTGACCGCTTCGGTCGATCACATCGATTTTCTCGTCCCCGTGCAGGTCGGTGATCTCGTCATCCTGCGCTCGTCGGTCAACCGTGTGTTTCAAACCTCCATGGAAGTCGGCGTAAAAGTGTTTGTGGAGAACTACATCGCCGACATCTCGCAGCACGTAGCCTCCGCGTACCTCACCTTCGTCGCCGTCGATGCCAAGGGCAATCACTTGAAGGTCGCGCCCATCATTCCCGAAAGCGAGGAACAACAGCGCCGCTACGAGGATGCGGGCCGCCGCCGCGAAATTCGCCGCGCCGAGCTGCAGCGCAGAAAAAAGAGATAGCCACTGCGCGCGGCATCGCGCCGAAGGTTTGTATAATCAATGGTTGCGCTATTTCTGCTCTCATCGACTGGAGTCACTCACTTGAGCTCGCCCATTCCTCCTCCGGCCGCACGACCTGCTCTGGGACCTCAACCGCTCCCCGGCGTCGACGCCATTATCGCGGTCGGCTCGGGCAAAGGCGGAGTCGGCAAGACCACCCTGGCTGTCAATCTCGCCGTTGCTCTCGCAAAAATGGGGCACAAAGTGGGCCTGCTCGACGCCGACGTCTACGGCCCCAACGTTCCGCTCATGCTGGGAGTCAACCAGCAGCCGCGCATGGCGGGCGAGAATCGCATCGAGCCGCTCGAGGCTTTTGGCGTGAAAGTTATTTCGGTGGGATTTCTCAATCCCGGTGACAAGCCGATCATCTGGCGAGGCCCCATGCTTCATCAGATCGTCAAGCAATTTCTCGCTCAGGTCGCGTGGGGAAACCTGGATTACATGGTTGTCGATCTTCCCCCCGGGACCGGCGACATCGCTCTCTCACTGGTTCAATCCGTGCCGCTTACCGGTGCGATTGTTGTCTCGACTCCGTCCGACGTGTCGCTGCAAGACGCACGCAAAGCCGTCGAAATGTTCCGCCAGATGAAGGTCGATCTCGTCGGCGTGGTCGAGAACATGAGCTATTTCGTCTGCCCGCACTGCCATCATGAGATCGACATCTTTTCCCGCGGGGGCGCCGAAACCATGGCGAAGCATTTCGCCGTGCCTTTTCTTGGCAGCATCGAACTCGATCCCGAGGTGCGCAAGGCCGGAGATGGCGGCAAGCCCGTCGTGCTCGCAGGCGAAAATTCGCCGCACGCGACGTCGATCTACCAATTTGCGCAAACAGTTCTTGCACGCGTGGCCGAAATCAAAGGGGGCGAAGGCACAGGCGTTATTCAGATTCAGTAGCCAATCCCCTAAAGCGAAAGCTAAAGATTTCGGGACGCAGACGGACACACAATCCCCCAAACCCTGTGTGAACCCCGTGTCCTCAGGGCTCAATCCTTTCGCCCATCCGAAAACCGCGCCAGACGCCAGCGAGCATCGGCCTCGCCGTCCTTCAACATCAGCTTCGCCATCATCTCTCCCAGCGCCGGCCCGTGCTTAAACCCGTGTCCTGACCCTCCAGCCAAAATCCAGACATTGTCCATACGCGGATGCCGATCCACAATGAAATCGCTGTCGGCCGTTTGCTCATACTGGCAGACACGCGTCTCGACTAAGGGCGCGCCCCTCATCAGCGGAAAGCGAAAGTGGATGTATGCCCGAACCCGCTGCAACGTCTCTTGACTCACCACTCGTTCGCCGAACGTCGGATCGAACGGCTCTCCGCGAGTGTCGTCGGCCACTTTGAATCCGCGGCCGTCGCTTCCGGGAATTCCATAGAAGAATCGCTCGCCATGATCGCCCCACACCGGAAGATGGGCATCGGTAAAGCGCAGATCTCCCTCCGGTGGTCCGAAGAAAAGAATCTCCTGTTTCGTCGCTTGCACGAGATCGCCGATGGTCTGCGGAAATAGCTTTCCGGTCCATGGTCCACAGGCAAACAGGTAAGCATCGGCTTGGACCCGCGAGCCATCTGTAAGCACCAACGCCTGCAGCGGCAAATCCTCCAAACCGTCCGCCGAAACCGCCGATTGGCGATAGTCGCCGCCCGCCGACACAAACGCATCCACCACCGCCCGGCAACTGGCTCGCGCCTCCAGATACCCGCACTCCGGTTCGAGAATGCCCCAACGCACGTCGTCGAAATTAATCTGCGGCCAGCGCTTTTTCATCTGCGCCGTCGTCAATTGGCAAAATTTTGCTCCCGCTTCCTGCAGCGCCGGCATCGAGCCGCGCTCATAGGCATCGTCGCGGCTGCTTACCATCCAGAGAACGCCGGTGCGATGCAAAAACCGTTTCTTCCAACGCCGCTCAAACTTCGGCCAAAGCGCGAGCGCCCGCACCGCCAATTCCGTATAAGGTTGGTCCGGCCCATAGGTGCAGCGCATAATACGCGTCTCGCCGCCGGAAGAGGCCCGCGAGTTGCCCGGGCCCCAGGCGTCGAACAAAGTCACGCGTGCTCCCCGCTCCAGAAGATGAAGGGCCGTCCATCCGCCAAACGCTCCCGCTCCGATAACTACGATGTACGGTGTTTTCACGGGAGATAGTTTCTCATTGAAAGCTGCCGCGCGCCGCGCCCCCCCGGTTTGAAATTCTGAAGGCGATGCCCGTTGGGCTTCATTCCGAGGCCGCCCCGTTTCAGCGGCGGGACGAGGAATCTCAAAAGGCATATACGTTCGACGCCAAACCGTCCTTGACAGGAAAGTATCGCGTTCCTAGAATCCAAGCAGGACGCGGCTTTGCGTCCTGGGTTAAGTTTTTGCATCTAATGAACTTAGCTGGAAAGTGGAAGGGATTACGCAGGCCTTCGCCGAAAGCGATGGAGTTTGGCGAATTCCAGTGTTTTCGCATACTTAAATGCCGTCTGATGCCACTATCGGCCCACGCCAGCGCGAGGTTCTCACCGCGATCGTGGAAACCTTTATTTCTACCGGTGAGCCGGTCGGTTCGCGCACGCTGGCGCGCTCCAACCGCGAGGGCCTGAGTCCGGCGACCATTCGCAACGTCATGGCCGACTTGTCAGACGCGGGTTTTCTCGAACAGACGCACACCTCCTCCGGGCGCGTGCCCACGCCGGAGGCTTATCGCTACTACGTCGAGCACATCACCGGCACCGCGCGTCTCGCACCCCAGGATGAAACCATGATCTCCGATTCTCTCGCCGGAGTCAGCGACGTCCAGGAATTCATGGAGCGCACTTCCCGCGTCTTGTCGCTGGTTTCGCGCAATGTCGGCATCACCGTCGCCGTCAGCGGCATCAAGAATGCGCTTGAGCACGTCTATTTCTCACGTCTCGGCGAGCAGAAAGTTCTGGCTGTGCTGGTCACGCGATCCGGCCTGGTGCGTGACCGCGTGCTGCGCCTCGATCTGAAGCAGGATGAACTCGATCTCGCTGCACGTTACATCAACGAAAATTTTCGCGGCTGGACCATGGAAGCCATGCACGCCGAAATCGCCCGCCGCATCGAAAAGGAGCGCAGCGAGTACGATCGCCTGATGAATTCCATTGAGATGCTTTACAAGCAGGGCGCGCTCGCAGCCGAGCCGAATGCGCAAGTGGTTTTTGTCGAAGGCGCCTCGAATTTGGTCGCCGGACAGGAAGACCGTAAGCGGCTCGAAGAAATGCTGCGCACTCTGGAAGAAAAAGAAAAAATCGCCAAATTGCTTGCGGCTTATCTCGATGTGAAGCAGGAGGCCGTGCGGGTGGTCATCGGCCTCGACGACGCGCTTCCTTCCATGCAGAATCTCGTGCTGATCGGCGCGCCGGCGCATTCCGGCGGCGATGTAGTCGGCTCATTGGCCGTGATCGGCCCCACGCGCAT
>JASHRB010000126.1 GCA_030037575.1 Candidatus Sulfotelmatobacter sp.
ACCGACTATATCCGGACCAAGGATTTCACACCGAATACCATGCTAGCGATGCGCACGATGGTAAGCGACATTGGCAACGAGACCGCTCTCTACAAGGAGATGAAGAACATCCCGAACGACCGGGTACGGAACTTCCGCAACGATCTTTACGTAATCAGCGAGGCCCTGCGGCTGATGCAGAAGAGCGGAAGTCCAAAGTTTGCCGCCAGCGACGCCGCGGTGCTCGCCAATTACAAGAAGCACATCGATCATTCCACGCGGTTCATTCCGCTGTGGGTGAAAGTTGCCGTAGCCATGGCGCTGGGGTTGGGGACCATGGTCGGCTGGAAGAGAATCGTGGTAACGGTTGGAGAAAAGATCGGCAAGAGCCATCTGACCTACGCTCAGGGCGCGATGGCGGAAATCACGGCGATGGCGACCATCGGCGCCGCCGACGGGTTTGGGCTGCCGGTGAGCACCACGCATGTGCTGTCTTCCGGCGTTGCCGGGACAATGGCAGCGAATCACTCGGGCATTCAGTGGTCTACGGTTCGCAATCTTGCGCTGGCCTGGGTGCTCACTCTGCCGGTGGCGATGATGCTGTCAGGTCTGTTGTTCGTGGCCTTTCGGAAGACCTTCTAAGCGCACACGGCACTGCCAAAGTGCGGTTTCGAGCCACTGCAAGAGGTTGTGCGCACTGCCGGCTGAACCGTTCGCCGTGACGCAAAGAAGCTTACCTCGACGACGAAAAGCGTGCCCCTCTGGCGGATATCGGCTCTGGGTGTCAACTCAGTTATCACGGCTACCTTTCTCCAGCGCGTATCATCTGAAACAAGAGGAGTTTGTCGTGAGTTCCTTTTGCCGCAGCCGCACCGTTTTGTGTCTCGCCGGACTGTCTTTGTTTGCCTTCTTCGCTTCCACGCCATTTACTCCCGCACTCCATGCCACGAACAACGATGTGCTGGGAGAAGTGGAACTGGTGGGCGCATCGAAAGTTGAAAACACCTCGGGCGTCTGGGTCGACGATCAGTACGTGGGATACCTGAGCGAACTCAAGGGATCGAAAAAACTCCTGCTGCTGCCGGGCGAACACACCATCACCGTGCGCCAGGGAGGGTATCTCGACTTCAACCAGAAGGTTGTGGTGCGGGCGGCCGAAAAACAAACCCTCAACGTGAAGATGGAAAGAGATACCCGCATCGCCCTGCCCAAAATCACGGCCGAAATCAAACTGGATGTGAAACCGAGTCGCGCCGCGGTTTTCGTTGATGGCGTCTACGTCGGGCATATCGCCGAATTCGAGGGTATGGGCAAAGCTCTATTGGTAGCGCCGGGCAGACATAAGATCGAGATCAGTTTGCCGGGATATCAGACGTTTGATACGGAGATTGATCTTGTGGCGAACCAGAAATCGGCGGTCAAAACGGAACTAGTAAAAGGCGGACCGGTAGAAGGACCAGCGCTGACGCCGCCGCAGTAGTCAAGTGACCGCAAAAACGGGCAATCCGAGAATCAGGCGGACACAGCCCCAGCCGCGGTTAATCCACGCTGCCTGCGCAACTCGGCCAGAAATGAGTCGGCGGTCAGCCCGGATTGCTCGCGGAAGAGCTTAAGCAAGGCGTCGTCTTCATCGGAAACCGGCAAGCTTTTTTCCGAGGTCTCGGTGGGTTCAGATTCCAGTCCCTCAGGTTCGACTAGCAACTCGGGCAGAATTTGGCGATTTTCGGTGAGAACGGTGAGAAATTTCTCGAGCATTGCTCGATGTTCTGGAGTTCTTTGCGTGAACTCCACTCCCATGCCCTGATCGGGATACATCACGCGAACCACTCCTTCCACCCGGACTTCGACCCCGGCGGCGCTCATCGAAAGAGTCACCCGGCTTGAGACCGGGAACGGAGAAGCAATCTCGAGATAGCATCCGCCCAGGCTTAGATCCGTAAGCTGGCACTGCAGCGGAGGATCGTCTTTCTCCACCTCAGGAGAGTTACGGCTCAGCCATTCCCGCAGTTGACGCGCGACTTCGCGGGAGTGTTCGGTAAAGCGCAATCCGACCTGTGCTCCCGTTCCTTCCCAAGCAAACTCTGCGCCAAGTTCGAGAGCGGTCGTTGTACCCGGCAAAGTAAAGGAAAGTTGCCAGCGCCCGTGGGGTTTGGTTCGCTTCGGCAGGGTCACGGCCAAGCCGCCTTCGCCAATGTCGGTGGTGTTCACTTTCAGTTGCGCCTTCGAGTCGCGGCCCGACATCTCGACGGCAATACGCACGGAGACGCGCACATTGCGCCTCCGCTCTTTTTTCATTAAGGCTCTGGCCGCGCGAAAACTCGACCGTGCGCGCTCCGGCGAGACCGGCTTATAGAGGATGAAATGCGCGCCAATGTCGAAGGCGGAACGCAAACCCATTTCGTGATCGAGAATGGCTACGGCCACGGCCCGCTTATTGCAGGGGGCGCAGCGCGCGCTGCGCAGCACGGCTTCCGCGCCTCCTCCGGCGCAATCCACAATGATGGCTTCAAACCGGTCACGGGTAAGGCGCCGCAGCGCCCCTTCCGAACTGGTGCAGTGCTCACGCCAATCTCGAGATCGCCCAGAGTTCGGCGCAGCACCCGAACGATCTTTTCATCCGAACTGAGCAGTAACGCTCGCA
>JASHRB010000127.1 GCA_030037575.1 Candidatus Sulfotelmatobacter sp.
CATGAGAGTGAAATCCGGGCTCGGTCTGGCACGCGCCTTCACCCTAAATCCTAGCGATAAGGATCGTCCTCGCACTCTCAGGTTCAATGCACGGAGCGCGAAACTGCTGAACCATACCGATGTCACCGCAGTAAACACCGTGCTTTCTTCATCGGCTATTGGGCAACCGATTGCTGCCGAAAGGCACGGCGCGTTGAGCCAGGGCTCCGCCTCGCTTTCTGATCATGTGCGCCGCGAAAGCCTTCCCGAGACAAAGTGCCGATGCTTGACTTCAGGGGAAGGCGCTTGCCAACATCCCGCTCGCCTTCCAGTAGCGCATCTGCCCGCCTCTCTTCCTGCTATTCCGAGTCCGAATCGGAAGGAGGCGGCTGGCCGGTCGGCCACGCGGCCGGCTTGGGGCCCATCGTCAAGATAAGTTTTCCGCCGCGAGCGATTTCGTCTTGGCGAAGCCACGCCCGATCCAAAGGCTCGCCGTTCAGTTCTGCTCCAACGACGTAAATGTTGGTTGCAGATGTATCCCTTGCCTCGATGACGAAGGTCTTGTCGTCGGCGAAGTGGAGTGTTACTTGCGGGAATTGGGGACTTCCTATCAGGTACACATCCTGTCCTGCATTGGGAAAAATTCCCATTACTCCAAATGCGTACCACGACGACATGGCACCGGAATCGTCGTTTCCCGGCAACCCGCTTCGCCCGGAATGGAAGTTGGCGGCCAATATGCGCCGGACCCGCTCTGCAGTCTTATCGTGTCGTCCAGCCCAAATGTAAAGATATGGACTCAAGAAGCCCGGCTCGTTGCCAACATCGTAACGCCCAGGAACATCAAAGAATGCGTCGAGGCGTGTAACAAAGCGCGCGGGTCCGCCCGACTTGCGAATGAGCCCTGCAACGTCTTGCGGGACAAACAAAGAGTAGGTCCAGGAGTTCCCTTCGTAAAAGGTGTCGCCACCCCAACTGCACTCTTGTACAGCAGTGAAATCCGCCTTCCATGAGCCATCTCTGTGCCGCGGCCGAATGAAACCTCTAAAACCGCCCTCCTCCAACTTTTCATCCCACAGGTTTTCCCAGTTTCGCGAGCGTTTGCGGTACTTCACATAGTCAGCGTCGTATCCAAGTCCCTTCGCCACCAGGGCTATTTCAAAATCATTGGCGGCGTACTCCATTTGTTTGGAGCCCGGGCGGTCGACTCCTTCAATGCTGACGTAACCGAGCTTTTTCCAGTCTTCCACGCCGCCACGCCCCTCTCTTGCCTGCTCAGGAGGAGGCACCTCGGCGTCCTTCAACATCGCTGAATACGCTTCGTTCCAATCGATGCCTGGAAGGTGTTTGACATAGGCGTCCGCGAGCACAAATTCGGCATTGCTTCCTCCCTGGGTCCGGCCCGTGTAGTTGCCGCTGCGCGCGTCAGGTAGCCAACCCTCGTGACGATAGATGTCGATCAGAGCACGCACAATCTCTTGTTGCCGCAGCGGCGCAACAAGAGTCAGCAGTGGACTCGAAGTCCGAAACGTATCCCAGATGGCGTAAAAGTCGTCGTAGTACGGCTCGGCGGAATTCCACAGCGGGTTCTCGCCCGTGCGGTCCACCGGCATGAGCATAGCGTGGTACACGGCGGTGTAGAACATCCGCCGTTGCTCGTCTGTTGCACCCTCAACTTCGAGAGGGGCGAGGGCGGAGTCCCAAGCGGATACAGCGGCAGCCCGCAACCGGTCGAAATTGAAATCCGAGATTTCATTTGCTGCGTTGTGCCTGGCCTGATCAACGCTCACGAACGAGATCCCAATCTTTAGGTGCACCTGTTGCTCTTGTCGAGTTGTGAATGATAACCATGCACCCGTTCTTCCATGATCACTTTGAGAACGTACGCCTGGATACAGCTTGCCATCGAGCCATGTTCCCCACTTTTCGGCAGCTGTATTGCTCCGTGCGTAGAAGTACACGGTGTAGGAGTTCTTTTGTTTGTTCCAGCCTCCAGTAATGCTGGTTGATCCGAAGACTTCCGTTGGCGAAAGCACCGTGACTGATGATGCGGTCAGAGACTGTGCCTCATCAGGAGCATCGTAGGTAGTCAAGTAGTGGCCGCAATCGAACAAAATATTGGCCTGGCTGGAAGCGGGGTACGTGAAGCGATAGAGGGCAGAGCGCCGGACGGCAGCAATCTCTACACCGATAGCATAGCGTTTCAGAGTAACGTGGTAGTACCCTACCGCTCCCTGCTCATTCTCTCTCGCTGAGCCGTACCCCTTCGCCTGTGGAACGCCTATCGTGGGCTGCACCAGAATGTTGCCGTATTTCGGTCCGCCACCAGTTCCGCTCACGTGGGTTTGACTGAACCCATTAATGTTTCCGTCTGCAGCCCATCCCGAGTTCTGGTCGTCTTGGCCGACGTCGGGCCCCGGTTTGATCATCCCAAACGGCAACGATGGCCCCGGAGTGGTGTTTCCCTCACCGTCGATTCCTAAAAAGGGGTCGACATATTTAGCAGTCTGTCCACCTAACAAAGCTGCCGATGTGAAAACTAGAATGATTACCAGAAGTTTCTGCGAGATTTTGGGCCTTGGATTCGTTCCGTTGTGTTCCTTCCAGTGATTCATGTTCACATCACTTATAGACCTTATTCCTTCATCACGGCTACCCGTCGTTCCGGCGGGGACCGGCGCCAACCGGGCCACGTCAGCAAGCAAGGCAATGCGCTGCTGCGCCTGGCGGAAGCGCCACTCCGGCAAGCTGGGCGCGGTGACTGCGCCGTTTGCAGGCGATGACCTGGTTCACTCCGAATGAGACCTAGACTCGTGCGCTCTCCGGTCTGCTCGTCCGATTTGCGACGGGAATCCGGCATGGCGCCTTTCATTCGGCCCGACGCCGTTGCTGCCAGAGAACGTGGTGCCATGCGGGCTTCCAGTCTAGAAAATCATTCGGGTAGAGAAAAACTCGGCTTCCGCGGGACGCATGGTATGCAAGAAAGTGTGACAAGTCTCCGCGTAGTTATCGAGTAGTCTGTAACTGCGACAGGTTCGGCCTTGACTGCTTTTCCGTGCTTGTCCTTCGAACGACTGGCAAGCTGTACCTACGGGGGAAGTACTTCGATTGTCCGTCGAGAAGCACTCGCAACTGCGAAAGATACTGCCATCTGTTGGCCCTCCTCGGTTGTCTCTCCCGTGGCGACCCGCAACAGTTTGCCCTCCCCATGCGGATTTTCGATCTGTCCCACTTTACGCACTTGTTCCCCTTGGCCGGCTCCAGGTTTCTCCGGAGGGTTGCTAGTTGCCAGATCCTGCGGTGCAATACTCTTCGTATCGCCGACCACAAAGCTGGAATGGCCCGAAGTGATTAAGAAGCGGTGCGGCCGCTCGCAATTGAGGACGTAATCGACCACTTCGCTCTGATCTGATTTTCCTTGGCTTGTCAGGCTGAGTGAAATTTCGCGACCGCCTTTTAGTAATCGAAGCGTTGGTTTGGGTGGCTTCGTAGTCGTCGCCTTGAAGAAAACCAGTTGCAGCTCGGCCTCGGAGTGTTCAGCCTTAAAGGCCCCAGGATCGCCCGAGACGACCGAGCTCACTTCCTCCAGCTCTCGCACCGAGCTAACCTAGCTCTAGCTAAAGCCTGTCGTAAAAATTACACGTTGCAGAACCCCGATTCTCGCCGGAGTCTCGTTTTTCGCGGGTTCGGAGGGCAGTTCCCCCCTTTGGGGGCCGCCGGCGGGCCCGGAGGGCCTTGCAACTTTAACCGCGGCGCCATTCGAACCAACACTGGGGGCCCGCGGAGATCGATCCCCGGCGGACCGGTATCGTCGGCGTGCAGCAGCGCATGGTCAAAGGAGAAGTTGGAACGTAGAGGAAGAGATTCGTTGGGGCCGGCCCGACTCTGTCTTGCTTCCAGGTGCAACCAGAA
>JASHRB010000128.1 GCA_030037575.1 Candidatus Sulfotelmatobacter sp.
CGATCGGCGCGGAAGTTGAAGCAGATGCAGGAGTCGTCGTCTCGAATGGCGCCGATAGCGCGGGCCTTTGAATCCAGGCAAACAAAGGGGACCACGAATTCATCGGTCACGCCACGATTGTAGGAATCTTTCATTCCCTGCACGGGGTCGGCGTACTTACCGCCTTCGGCGTCGGCGAACACCATCGCGTTGTAGGCCTTGACAATGCGCTCCCAGCGACGATCGCGGTCCATGGCATAATAGCGGCCGTTGACGGTGGCGATTTTCCCGCAGTTGTATTCCCGCATCTTCCCTTGCAGTTGTCCGAGATATCCGGCCCCGTTGGTGGGCAGAGTATCGCGGCCGTCCATGAAAGCATGAACGAAGACGCGATCGAGCCCTTGCTGCTTCGCCATTTTCAACAGCGCACAGAGATGCGCTTGCTGCGAGTGAACGCCGCCATCGGAAACCAACCCAAACAAATGCAACCTTCGCTCACTGCCACGTGCATGCCTCATGGCCGCCAGCAGAACGGGATGAGAAAAGAACTCGCCGCTCTGGATCATCAGGTCGATGCGCGTGATGTCCATGTGGACGATACGGCCGGCGCCGATGTTCAGATGCCCGACTTCGCTGTTGCCCATTTGGCCTTCAGGCAGGCCGACGAACGGACCGCTGGTATGAATGAGCGTGTTCGGATATTCGCGTAGCAGGCGGTCATAGGTCGGTTTGCGCGCGAGCGCAATGGCATTGGCCTTGCTTTCGGCGCGATATCCCCAGCCATCGAGAATAAGCAGTACGAGCGGTTTCGGACGAGCCATAGGATTATGCAATCCATTCAGTTTTCGGCGCAGCAATGCTTGTTCATCGACCAAGAAACAGAATAACGTTCAAAGCGCGCAGCTGGCAGAACGGCGCCGCTTTTCCACAGTTTTTCTGAAACGAGCGAACAAACAGCGAAAATAATCATAGCCGAACGCGCAACTCTCAAGTATATTGCCTCTCGGAGGATCCCATGGCAATCGCTGAACTCTTGCTCCCAGAACTTGAGGCCGAAATGAAAAGCACGCGCACCCTGCTCGAACGCGTTCCCTTCGATAAGACCGGGTTCACGCCCCATGCAAAGTCCATGCCGCTGGAAAAGCTGGCGCCGCATGTGGCCGAGCTGCCTAACTTTGGGGTGACCATATTGACCACTCCCGGGTTGGATTTTGGAAGTGCACCGAGCCGCGAACGGCCTCCCTTTGCGCAGGCTGGAATGTTGAAGTTTTTCGATGAAGGAGTAGAAAAAGTTCGCGTTGCACTGAAGAGTGTGCCGGACTCAGGTTGGATCGAAACCTGGAAATTGACCTTTCAGGGCAAGCCGATTTTCAGCGGGCAGAAGTTTTTGGCGTACCGGCAAATGTTCTTGAATCATATCGTGCACCATCGGGCACAGCTGGGAGTGTATCTCCGAATGAATGACAAGCCACTCCCAGCGATCTACGGGCCGAGCGCAGATGACAGGATGGGGTTCTAGGGAACTTATCATTTTCCGCCCGAATAATTCGCGGACAAACGCAGAACGCTGGCGGCCTGGGTAGTTCGCGACGTCCGAGGGGATTCCGTTTAGGTTCCCCGACGCGGTGGGCGCGGCCACGCAACAAATTCGACTCGTATGCGGCTGCCGACCGGTCGCTTTTGTTCGTAGCCGTGCCAACAGCCGAACCGACTGCGGCCGGCAGAATCGGGGGGGCGGCCGCAAACAGAAGTACCCTCGTTCTTCACCACGTGCGGGCGGATCACGCTCGGCGCCTGGCCTTGATCGAAGGGCACCGCACAGCGTCCCGAACATTTACGCTTGAGTTCGTCCAAACGACGCTAGCTTTACGAATGTTGCCTAACGAATGTGCGTCCACCCAAGGCTTGCCCCTCTAACAGCTCCGGGTGGCTTCCTCGCAGCCAGGCAATAGCGCTGTTTTTCAATTCATTCGCGAGGCTTACCATTGATTGCAATTCCTGGTCCGATATCGAACCAGCAACGTCGTAAACTGATTTGTTCCGCTTGTGGTTGAAGGTTTTGAATTTTTGAATGATCTTGTTGCTAGGCTTGAGCGTCAGTTCGAGTGACTCTATTGTCTTTACGAGATGGCCGACTTGTGCGCCGGTACGATGGCCAGTGGCTCGCAGAGCCAACGTCGCTAAAGAGAGCGCCGCATTGAAAGCGGCAATGAATCGAAGATCGGTCGATACCGCTTCGACCTTCGCATCGGCAAGACCGCGGTCTACGATTCCAGCAGGGATGGAGCCGCCCGGAACCTTCAATTCGCCTCCCGCGCCATGTCAAATCGCGGTGTTTGAACACTATTGCTTCGTCGAACAACACACGATCAAGAACCTTATAGTGCTCTCCCGCGATTGAAAGGTCAGTGCGAGCGGTCGGCATTATCTGCGCCAACGCCGCAGGAGAGACACACAGCGCGCAACGGTTAATCTCAACACCCGTGTCCTTTGCCTCAAGGCAAACGAACTATTACGCTGATGCATCGGTTCATTTGGTCACATTTCAACGCCACAAGAAGTGCGGATAATTGAAGGATGCCTGACGCTATTAAGGCGATTGAGCTCAGCAGCTTGCGATCCCGCAGGCGGGGGGCTGGTTGATTTTTCGACCACGATTCAGTCGGCTGTGACGTCCTCGGGCAGCGGAGTTCGACGGCTGCAGGCGAGAAGTCCGAACGGAAGAAGGTGAGGAGCAGCGGCTGATGAGCACTCGCATTCAAGTATTCCGCTTCACCCGTGATAGTTCAATGCCTGCAGCCCCAAGAACCTCGCCGAATTGCCCAGCTCCTCCTCGATCCGCAACAACTGGTTGTACTTTGCAATTCTATCGGTGCGCGAGGCAGATCCGGTTTTGATTTGACCCGCGTCCGTGGCTACGGCCAGATCAGCGATGAAGGTGTCTTCGGTTTCGCCCGAGCGGTGCGAGATGACCGACGTATATCCGTTGCGGCGTGCTAAGTCGATCGCATCGAGCGTCTCGCTGACCGTGCCGATCTGATTGACCTTCACCA
>JASHRB010000129.1 GCA_030037575.1 Candidatus Sulfotelmatobacter sp.
GATCCACGCGGGGCTTTCGCATCGTTGCAATGAACCACCTTCGCATTGTGCAGGCCAATGGTGGCATCGAGTTGTGACAGTGTGTTGTAAATGCCTGCGCTGCTGACGATGTCATATCCTGCGACGTGCGTGTGGCAAGTGTCGATGCAGGCGGCGATTGGAACGACGCCGCGCAGGCGATCGATGATTTCGGCGACCTGTTCGAAGCTGCCGCCGAGCGAAAACTCGCTGCCGGCAGTGTTCTCGATCAGAATTGTCAATCCCTCTTGTGCGAGGTCGAGTCCCTGCGTAGCAGCAGCGATTGCTGCTCCAGTCTGTAAAAGACCCGCTTCACGATCAGTCCCGCGAAACGAGCCAGGATGCAGAACTAAATAATCGGCACAGACCATAAGCGCACGCTTGATTTCGCCGCGAAAAGCTTCGATCGACCTCTTCAGGAACAACTGATTTGTGCTGGCCAGATTCACAAGATAATTGGTGTGAATGACAAGCGGCTTGAGCTCGTATTTCGCGCGCAGTCGAAGCATTTTCTCGCATAACGGATAACTCAGTTCGCAGGGCGCCCACTGGCGTGGACTCGAGGAGAAAATTTGTAGCGTGTTGCAACCCAGGCGGTGGGCGCGCTCAGCGGCGTTGTGAATTCCTCCCGCGGTAGATGTGTGAATCCCGATGCGCCGCGAAGTGAGGGGGCGCAGACGCTGCGGCGCGGGACCGAGGACATCGTGCTCGAAGGCCACGGAGCGGGGCATGAAAACAGTATAAAAGCCCAAGTTGGCCAAGCCCATCGATCCGCGGCCCCGTCGGTTCGTTTGTTCCGACCCGCTCCTCTTGCAGAAGGACGAGTGAGTTTGCGGTTAAAGCAATGCAACGATAAACTTGGTCTATCTGCCTGCGGGCGAAAGTGTGTGAGTTTGGCAGGGCGCGCAGCGTAAAGTCTTTGTCAACCAGCTATTCAGGACCGAACCTATGCTAGTCGTTATGAAGGCGCACGCCACCGAAGAGCAGGTGCGCCTGGTTTGCGAAAAAATAGAAAAACTCGGCTACCGCCCGCATGCGATGCCCGGTGCCACCCGCACGGCGATCGGAATCACCGGGAACAGCGGCGTGTTCGAGCACGGCACGCTGGAAGAAATGCCGGGCGTGCAGGAAGTCATCAAAGTTTCGAAGCCCTATAAGCTGGTCAGCCGCGACCTCAAAGAAGACAACACCATCATCCGCTTTACCGCCACTGAGGCGACGATTGGCGGGCAGGGACTGGCCGTCGTAGCAGGGCCTTGTGCCATCGAGAGCCGCGACCAAGCCTTTGCGGTTGCGGGGCGTGTTGTTCGGGCGGGGGCGCAGTTCTTTCGCGGCGGCGCTTACAAGCCGCGAACTTCACCCTATTCGTTTCAGGGGCTGGGGGAAGAAGCGCTGCAGATCATGGCGGAAATTCGGCAGCGATATGGAATAAAGATCATCACCGAAGCGATCGACAACGAATCGCTCGATCTGGTCGAAGAATACGCCGATATGATCCAGATTGGTGCGCGCAATATGCAGAATTTCTCCCTGCTCAAACGCGCCGGGCGCTCGAAGAAGCCGGTTTTGCTGAAACGAGGAATGTCGGCGACGCTGGAAGAATTCCTTATGGCGGCTGAATACATTTTGAGCGAAGGCAATTATAACGTTGCGCTGTGCGAACGCGGCGTGCGTACTTTTGCCGATCACACTCGCAACACTCTCGACCTCAGTGTGGTGCCGGCGGTGCAACGGTTGAGCCACCTGCCGATACTGGTCGATCCGAGCCACGGTACAGGCAAGCGGAATAAAGTCACGCCACTTTCGCGCGCGGCGGTTGCGGTTGGCGCCGATGGATTGATGGTCGAAGTTCACAACAAACCTGACGAGGCCATGTCGGATGGTCCACAATCGTTGTTTCCCGATCAGTTCGATGAATTGATGGGGCAGGTGCGCCAGATCGCCGCGGTGGTGGGAAGGACTGTGCCGGGGATTGGGGTCAAGAATTCGTTCGCCATGATCTAGTAGCCCCGTTCGTTCAGGGAAAGCATTCGGCGTTGCGAGAAACATATGTTTGGGAGCAGAAGTCGTACTGATGGCAGCGGCACCGCGGTTTTGGCAGCGATTTTGCTGTTTTCCCCCTGCGCACTGCTTGCACAGCGCGGCCCGGGCGGGGCGGTTGGCGGCGGCCTTGCCGGCGGGGGCGGACTGAGCGGACCGACGGGCATTGCCAGCGGGCTCGATACCAAGGACGATCTGAAGGGATTTCATGAAGTGCTTGCCCTGCAAGCGAGCGGGCCGCAGATCCTCCAGTACAACACAATGCTAAAGATCACGGCGACGGCGACCGCTGAATTGCGAAACCTCCGGGAGGCGGCAGCCAAAGAAAACAGGGCAGAATTGAAGAATCGGGGTCCAAGTTTGAAGCAGGCTGTCGAAGCGATGCGCAATGCGAATTCCGAATTTCTCGAACAGCTCTCGGACGCGCAAAAAGCCGGACTGAAAGAAAACATTCGAAGAATCGCGCGGCTCGATTCGCAACTGGCGCAACAGCTGCGAGCTTTGGACGGACAAGTGGCTCTGGCGAGGGCTTCCCTCCAGCAAATTATCGCGTCGGCGCAAGAACTGGATAGCACGCTCGCAAGTTTTCAAAGCGAACAGCTTGATCTGGGCGATGAAATGAGCATCGCCACGACCATGACGGACCAACCCGTTAGCTTTCATCTTCAATCTTTGAAAAGCTTGCTCAGATTTGAAAACCAGTCTGTCACCACCAATACGGTGGGGACGATCTCCAAGGGAGCAGAATTGGCGGGCCATAGCACATTCCGCTTTGAGCTCGAGGCCGACTTGTCAGATTTGCAGCAGAACATGACCGACGTGCTGCGAGCGGAATTGAATAGATCAGATTCCTGCGGGGAGGAGATCGCGGTTCAAACCGCGGTTCTTACGCCGTCGAGTCCGGCCAGCCTTGCGGTAGCGCAATTGCACTATGAACGCTGGGCCTGTTTTGGCCGTGGAATGGCCAATGAAATGGCCGAAGGCAATGGCACCATTGAAGTGAAGCTGACGCCCGCGATAAAAAATGGCTCGTTGTGCTTAGTGCCGGAGATTGGCAAGGTTGATGCGCAGGGATTGGTGGGCGATTTGCTTCGCTCGGGTTCGCTTGGCGAAGCAGTGCGCGACAAAGTGGCCGAATCGGTTCTCAATGTGCTGCTCCAGGCTACGGATTACAAAACCATGCTGCCTGCGACCGCCCTGGGTTCTGTCATGCTGCAGCGACTCGGGTTCGAAGGCTCCGGGGCAGGGAAGTTGAGCGCCGTACTCGAGGGCGACATTGCAGTTTCAGACGATAAAGTTTCCTCGTTGATTAGCCAGCTAAAAGCCGCTGAAGCCGGTCAGGTAAAGCGACAGACGGTGGCCGGGCAAACCTCGCAGCGTTAACTGAATGGCGAAATAATTCCTCTCTGGTAATCTAATTTTCTCGGGGCGATCGACCGTATCTTGAGGAAACTCCTGGTTGTCACTTTTTTGCTTCCGGTTTTGGCCGCGCTTGGCTGGTGGCGCTTTTACGAGCGCTCCCTGCCTGATTTCGGCCCCTCCTATCGCGAATACGCCTATGTCACCAATGGCAGGAGCAACACGGTAAGCGTAATCGACCTGCGAACGTTTCAACCGGCAAAAACTATTGCTGTAGGTGTTTCGCCCATGGGAGTTGCGGCGAGCACAAAAAAGAATGAGATTTACGTAGTTAATTCCGGATCAGACAACGTGAGCATCATCGATGCCGAGCGCAACTCGGTTGTGGCTACTCTCGGGGTCCATGCGAGACCTTACTTCATCGATGTTTCCGAGGATGGCAAGCGTGCCTACGTGGCAAATTCCGGTTCTGCAAACGTTTCGCTCATCGATTTGGACAAGCGCGTGGTTCTCGCCAATGTGCGGGTCGGCGCTGCGCCTGGGCTGGCGCGCGTTTCGCCCGACGGCACCACGGTTGTAGTTTCGAATCGAGGTGACAACACCGTTTCGCTGATTGACGCCAAGCAGCTGCGCCTGCGCGCCACCTTGCCGGTATGCGCGCAGCCTGAAGATATTGCCATTTTGCCGGATTCGAGCAAAGCGTTTGTCGCCTGTACGGGATCCGCACAAGTTGCGTCGATTGCCTTAAAACACGGCGAACAAGCAGGCGACCAGGTTCTCGCATTACTCGATGTCGGACGAACGCCAATCGATCTCACCTTGAAGCCTGACGGCGGGGAGTTGATGGTTTGCGACTTCGATTCCGACAGCATTTCGATCATTGAAACCGGAAACAATGAAGTTGGGAGCAGCGCGCTGGTTGGCCAGCACCCCGTCCGCGGGCTTGTCACGGGCGACAACTCAAGGCTCTACGTCAGCAATTTCGGTTCAAATGATGTTGCCGTCTATGACATCGACCTGGGCCGGTTGATTACGACTCTGCCGGTGGGGAGCCATCCCGAGGGTTTGGCCCTATCGCAGGACGAAAACTATCTTCTGGCGCTCGACACGCAATCGGGCGATGTAACCGTGATTCAGCGCCGTACACCGCGGAAGCTCGAGCCAAGTGAATATTCCTTGTTGACTTTGATTCCTGTAGGTGTGCAGCCGAATGCAATCGTGGTGAAAGCCTTCCGGCTCAGCAAAGCGAAAAATCCCGGCACCAGGTAGCTGGTTGCCTTCGAATCAGGCGGAAGAGTCTTTCCGCTATCGAGGTGTCGGCTTAGCGCAAAATTTGTCCAAAGCCGCTCTCAAATCGGCGGCGATTGCGGTCGCTTCCCGCGATTCGATGTCGCGGCGCGGCATCATGTATACGAGTTGGCCATCGCGCAGAAGCGCAATGGCAGGCGACGAGGGAGGCTGGCCGCTAAAATAAGTGCGCGCCCTTTCCGTGGCTTCCACGTCCTGGCCTGCGAACACAGTAAATTTCCTGTCTGGATGCGTGCCATTCTGCAGAGCCATTCGGACGGAAGGACGCATGCGACCCGCAGCGCACCCGCAAATCGAATTCACGACCACCATGACCGTGCCAGCTTGTCCGGCCAGCGCCCGGTCAACCGCATCCGCGGTTCGCAGTTCTTCGATGCCCAGACGGGTTAGTTCTTGGCGCATCGGGATTACCATGATTTCAGGGTACAAGGCAGGCTCCATTTTTCGAGAGTTGAGAATTGCTGCTGTGATTCTAATGCAGAAATCGAATGCAGAAAAATTCCGGTCCGGGCTGAACAGCTGCAGCTTTGGCGTAAGCATCTGCCGCCATTTTGGCATCCTAAAGGGCGATGAATATCGTTCGTTGTGTGCCCATCTTCTTGCTTTTTATCGGAGCGGGTCCCGTGTATCCGCCGTCCAACTGGGCTCGGTGTCAGACGATTGCCGCCTTTTGAGAACCGTCCCGTACGAATCGTCATGAAGAACGTAATGTACCACTACAGCTTGCCCGTCGTGGTGCACATCTTTCAGCTTCAAGGGGAACTGCTTCCGCTAAAAAATGGAGCCACGGTTGCGTTAGACGACAAAAGCTCTTTTGCGATTTCGCTGGCCTCCCCCGAGATTGCCATAAGCTGCGATGCTCTGGCTCGGGTGTTGAACCAGAAGGTTTTCTCGTCTCCCGATGCGCCCATTAAGAATCTGAGTATCGCGAATAAAAACAACCAGCTCGCGATTACGGGCAAGTTTCATCAGAAGGGGGACATTGATTTCGAAGCGGTCGGTACGCTTTCAGCGAATGTTGACGGGCGAATCCGTCTTCATTGCGAGCATTTGAGGGCCGGGCATCTTCCGGTGAAAGGTATTCTGGATTTGCTCGGCATCAAGCTGGCGCACTTGATCAACACCAATAAAGTTGCCGGAATTTCCCTCGACAAAGATGACATTCTGATCGATCCGCAAGAGATTCTGCCGGCCCCGCACATTCATGGTAAGGTCACGGCGGTGCGGATTCAGGGCAACGAGATTGTGCAGATTTTCGGTTCTGCGCAGAAAACGGACTTTGCTGCCCAGCAGACCGGAAACTTCATAGCTCTGCACAATGGGGATGTTCGTTTCGGGAAATTAACCATGCGCGACGCCGATATTGTGATGGTTGATCTTGATCGAAGCAACGCCTTTGATTTTTATATCGACCACTATCA
>JASHRB010000130.1 GCA_030037575.1 Candidatus Sulfotelmatobacter sp.
TTTTCTTCACCCGCATTGATGGTGACGACGAGAAAAATCGCTACGCGTGTGAGCGGAGCCGAAACCAGCTGAGAAATGCCGGAGGCTTGGCCGCTGATGGTTTCCGAGGTCATTGGAATTCAAACTACCGGGGTCGCGAGAACATCGCCTTTCGCCAAGTCTCACTGGCCAGAGGTGATTAAGAACCGACAGCTTACCAAAGGTGGCGGAGTCACGTCGACACGCGGGGCAGGATGGTAGTGTCCTAACAGTGCGTTGCTGCCGAAATGTCGGCACCGTGACGGAGAATCGGCACCAATGGCTACGCCACGCCGTGCTTTTTTGCACAGTCAAGGATGCCGAAGTGACGGGCCAATTTCCTGATATGACCGACCTCAACTTTGTCGGCTTTCGGGAAGGATGGATAGCTGAGAGTTTTCCAGCTAATGACTCGGCTGTGAGTAGCCAGCCTTATGCTGTGTCCCGGAGCACACGCTTCCAACATCTTAACGATGCTGGAATACGTGTGCGACGCGGACATTAGGCGGCTTGAGCCATCGGCACGGAATAGGTATCCGTGATGTTGTCGCTTGGTTTGAACCGAGCGTCAGCTCGATTCAGCAGCTCCACCGTTATCTGCGATGGCTTAGATTCTGGGACTTCACGCGGCAGTTTGGCGAATGGCTCTGGCGGCGCACACCCTGCCGTGCGGATCGCTACCAAAGCCCGTTCCCACAATTGCTCATCCTCGCTGTCTTTATCGGGTTCATAGAAGAATCCCTCGACGGAGGACTTGAACTGCTCAAAATCGCGTGCTTCTTGAGCGAAGTCGAACAACACTTCCTTGTATCGGTTGCGGAAGCGGGAGAATGCTTCATCAACACTTCCGCCGCACTCCGCGATGGGAGCCGGACGCACACCGTACATCCACCATGCGCCATCCTCGTGGCGCATGAGCGCACGACCAGACAACGTGACGCCTGCCAGGAATCCGTCGCCGGATACGACATCCCGCAGGGTTATCATGATTGGGTGATTTTTCAGGTCGATAGCTGCTTCAGCAGTTGCCAAATTGAGTACCTCATTTCCACCACAGAAGTTCTATCGGCTGCTTTCGCAGTTTGAACGAAAGTACCGATAATTCAACATTCCCGACGTAATGCCGGGGTGAGTACTCTAAGCAATTTGGATGCCAGATTGGGGGAATCTGGGGCGAATTTTCTTGGGGAGGATGGTATATCAGCCCCGTTTCGGCAATCAAGAGAAAGTTGCCGAATTCGCTGTAGAATTTTTAGGGTAACCCATTCGCGCCTAGGAGTTCCGCCATCCCCCAAATAGGTAGTGATGCATTTTGAATGCATCACTACCCCCAAATATGATCTGTAATGCCAGCTTCCATCGCAGGGGTGATGCGAAGGTTTCTGTGTACTCTACAAAAATTATACCACGCAAAATGCAGGCCCACAGCGACTTTCAGGTGCGATAGCTTTTTGCTGAAAGCATTGGTCAATCGCGTGAACCTGCGAAGCTGCATCCTCATGGTGAGGTTCTGGCGTTCAACAAAACTGGTCGAAATGTGCTCCGGGTCAGGGTTGCCCATCCGAACCTTGGATATAACCCCCGCGATGCGTGGTGGGGAGTACCTCGCTTCGGGCGAATCGAACTGCCCGTAGTCGCCAAACATCTTGGTCAAGTGCGCGAAGTCGCAATCGGTTCCGAAGCACTCCGGCACGCTCACCGTGTAGTAATTCAATCCGTCAGTTGTTAATTGCGTGCGCCCGACGATGCGCTGATTCAAGTCCCACAGGAAACCCCACGTATCGGGCCGCACTCGCTTGCCAATGCGGAATGACGGCACCAGCTTCGTTTCGGCGTCAATCGCCACATAAACCCACTGGTCACCGAGTTCGGGTGAATCGCCAGATCGCACGTTGCGCCGCTTCTTGCCGACGTAGCACCAGATTTCGTCAACCTGCAAATACCTGGCGCTGATATTCCGCATCTTTCGCATCCATCAATTGCTGCGAACGCTCACCAGCGAGAAGCAACAGGCGTATGATCGTATCGCGGTGAACCTGTGTGATTCGTTCGATTGACCGAATGCTGCATCCTTCGACTAGCAGCTTGAGAGTCGCTTCGGCCTTCTCCATCGGGAGGCGCATCTCTCCGAGCGGGTTTAACGTGATCTTCTGTGAAAGTGTGGCGGCACTGCGAGCAACGATAGCGTTGTAGGCCGTTGCGATGTTTCCCGAACTTCCGGCAGGTGGTTTGGCAGTTGTGGCAGGCAGGATTGGGGGGTACTGTCTTAAACACTGTGGCTATGCTGTTGTGATTGGTCAGTCGATTGCGTTGTCTCAACAAGTTGAGAGTCATAATTAGGTTGTAACAAAAGTCCGCGCCTCTCGACCACCAGGTAGAAAGTTCCGCTTCGACCCAAGCGGCACCTCTCCTGTTTCGGCATATTCCTGAAATTGGTAGTGGGTCAGTATGATTTCCGCCAGTGGACCACCCGAACCGTTCCATGACCCTGTGGAGATCATACTGACCCACTACCCAATCTATACAGTTACAACACCGGTCTGGCGCTGGGGATAATTCTCGGCGCTCGGGCACGGGTTTCCATCTCCCACCTCACACCCGAGCAGGTCGCCGTCTTTCGCCGAGGTTTCTTGCAAACCGATTGTTTGGACGTTTGGACACAAGGATTTCCAATGACGAAAATACGAACATCTGAGCGGTGGACTTACGGTAACGCCGAACTTCCGGTGGTGCCCGAGGCAATGGGCCTTGGGCGGCGACCCAAGACCTGGCCATGGTGATTCAGGCTTTCTCCAACTGCATGGGTCTCATGGGGAATCGCCTTCTCAATATCTCCCCAAAGAGAAACAGATCGGTCAGCAACGCCCGCAGATGGCTGGATGCGTTTAGGTTATCAATGAGCTGAGAACTGAGCCCAGGCTGCGCGAGCACCAGATCAATTGCTGCCAGGGAGTTTTGGGCATCGCGCTCCAACAGGGAACAAAACGCATCATAGCTGGCAAATGGTTCAAGCTGCTGAGCGGTGATCGCTCGTTTGCAGCTCTCCGGCAGCCTGATCAGGGCGTCACGCACTCGCTGGAGACGATTTCTCACCTCAGGTCCCGCTGCACTGCCCTCATCGGTTGGCAGGCCTTGTGCAGCATAGCCCAGAAAAAACTCGTAGCACTCTTCGATCACGTCACAGTGATCGAGAAACTCAATCGCCATCCGCCGTGCTCCTGCCGGACAAGCCTTCGACGACCCACCGCCGGGGATCGTGTTCCTTCAAATAGAATTCGCGGCTCATCGAACCCACGACCATCGAGGCAGTGATGGGCAGCTTCTCGGGCCGGATGGCGAAGTAGACGTGAACCATCGTCAATGTGATCAGCCCCACGCCCGCCAGTCCATGGAGCACATACATCAGCCCCCACGTCATATCGCTGAACAGATAAGGATCGCGGGGGAAAAAGATGGTGCGCACCCGAAACATCATGCAGATACCGCTCGCGATTACCGCTAAACCGGTCAGCATGACCACACCATGATAGAGCTTGTTCTCCAGCGGATACTTGGCAAATTTTCCCGGCAGAGCCGCTGATTTGCCGAAGAAGCGACGGCAACGCCTCCCGGCATCCTCGAGGTCGGCTCGATCCGGCCAGATCGACCAAAAATCCATACAAAACGTGGCGTGAATCATGTGAAACAGAATTGAAACCGTCAGCACCGACCCGGCGATCCAGTGATACGTCACCCAATTAAACTGAACTCCGACTTTAGGCAGAAAAGCCGTGAACAACAGCACGAACATGGCCGCCGCCATAATCCAGTGAAACAATCTGGCCGGCAGCGTGTGCCGTGGAATACGGGCTGGCAGTTCGCGAATTTCAGTCGCTGGAGGCTCAGAAGCAAATTCCTTTTGCTTTGCCCAATAGCGCACGTAGATGGCATGTCCGATCAGAAACAGCAGTCCGGCAATGACCGCAACCCAGATCAGGAACCACGCGATATGAATCGGCACTCTTTGGCCCAACGGACTTGTGGCCCACTCTAGCATGCCCACGCCGCCTCCGGCACGCCGCCGATGGAGCGCTTTACCAAGTTGCGCATCAGCGGTATTTTGTATGCGTTGAACTGCAACGCAACTGCTCCCTGCACGGCCAGTTTTCCCGCCGCCTCGCCCGTGAGGACATTCCGCGGCTGGCCGCGCACCGCCTCCTCCACCCTCTTTAACCGCAGCGGCCGGGCGGCAACGCCATTCACGGCAATCCGAATATGCTGAATGGTATTCCCCGACAATTTCATAGCGGAGGCAACATTCATCAGGGGAAAATCCCAGACGTTCCGGTCTCGAATTTTTTCGAAATAAAAATCCGCCTCCGCCCAAGTCGAGGGGATGCGAATCGCCGTCAACAGGTATCCCGGGCGCAACATGTTCATCCGCGTGATGTCGAGATCGGGCCCGACAAAGTAGTCTTCCGCCTCAATCACCTGTTGGCCCTTCGGGGTCATGACAATGAACTTGGCCTCGAGGGCGATCAGTGCCGGTGCGGTGTCGGAGGGATTCACGGCTACACATCGTTCCGCATGCAGAATGGCATGTTCGCGATTTCTGCCCACGGGCGTGTCGGCGTAACAGATATTTCCTCCCGCGCGGTAGCACGGCCAACCAGCGCGGTAGTACCAGCAGCGCGTGTCCTGGGAGACATTGCCGCCGATGGTGCCCTGATTGCGAATCTGCGGCGAGGCCACCACGTGTGCCGCTTGTGCCAGCAAATCATACTTCCGCCGGATCAGCGAATGCAGCGCGACCTCGGTGAGCGTGGTCATCGCCCCGATTTCGACGCCATCCCTGGTCTCGCGAATTCCTCGGAGCTCGGCGATGCCGCCGAGATCGACCACCACTTTTGGCTTCTTGATGCGGTCCTTCAGCCAATCCATGCTGTCGAGTCCGCCCGCCAGCACCAGCGCATCGTTCTGATTTTCCTGCAGAAGTTGCTGTGCATCTGCGATCGAACTCGGCTGATACAACCGAAATGCCGCCATCACATCTCGAATGACTGCCATAATTCTCTCCCTCTCCAGCCGGCTAAATGTGCGCAGTCAGCGGGTCTTGCATGGGCCGACCCGCTTCGAGCGAGGTAAGAATCGTGTCCAGATTTACCGGCGCCCGGCGAAAGATTTCATCGCCCAGCGCGTCCGACAAAGCGTTCAAGATGGCCGCACAACCGCCGCCCACTGGCGGCTCGCCGATGCCGCGCGCGCCCACGGGCGTCTCGGGATCGGGAATATCCAGCGCCGCCCACTGCATATTGACCGGCACATCCAGGATGGTGGGAGGCTTGGTGTGATAAAAACGCAGCGAAATCGTGTGGCCGTAATGAGGATCGAATACCCACTTCTGACCGATCGCGTGGCCCATGCCCAGCGTGGATCGGCCGAGAATCTGGCCCGAAAGCGACTTGGGGTGGATCACGGTGCCCACGTCAGCCACAGCGAGAAAATCGCTGATCTGGTATTTGCCCGTCTCCAGATCAACCTCGACTTCTGCGAAGCTGGCTACATAAGAGAAGGTTTGCCCGTCATGCGGGTATTTGTCTTTTGCCGCCGCCACCAGTCCCTGGCCGGCCAAAGCGGCGATTGAGCTCTTGGTGAACTTGTTCACGTCCTCCGGCGGTTCGTGGCCATCGTATTTGCCGCCCAATCGAATGGCATGCTGCGCGGCCTGGGCCAGCGTCATACTTCCGCCCCCCCGGCGAAACACGCGCTCGTTCGCTACTTCATAATGCTCCGGCTTGCCGCCAAACATTTTGGCCGCAATTTCCCGTAGCTTCTGCTTGCCATCCACAGCCGCGGCGTGCGCTGCCCTGGTCATGGCATGCGTCGTCTGGCTTCCTCCCGAGACGCACGTCCAGGGCAGATTCTTGGAGGTGTTGCCCCAGGTCACATCGCACTTTTCCCAGGGCACGCCCAGAACCTCGGCCACCACTCGGTGTACGTCGATGAGGGATTCGGTTCCCAAGTTTCCCACTCCCGACTGAATGGCAATGCGGCCATCCGGCCTGATGAGAAACAGACCATCGTATCCGATGGAGCCGCCAACGAAGCAACTGGAAGACACGCCCACTCCCCGCGCTTTCACTCCACTCCGCTTCGGCCGCGCGACCCGCTCTCTCCATTGGAACTGTTCCGCCCCGCGGTCAAAGGCTTCTTTTAGGAAGGCGCTGGTAGAATGCACTCGGGTTCCATCCTTCACCGGTCCCAGCGGCGACTTGCCTTGCGGGCAATTGACTCGCCGGATGTCAACCTGATCCAGCCCCAGTTGGCGTGCCGCTTTGGAAACAATCGTTTCCAGGATGACAATGCCCTGCATACCTCCAGGCGAGCTCTGCGCGCCACGCGGCGGAGTGTTGGTCAGCACGGTTGTGCCTCGCCAGCGCATGGCCATGGGCTGGTATAACAACGAGACGATATTTCCCGAGGTGTGCGCGTCGCCCACGGCGTCATACGGCCCGTTATCACAAATGACGAACATATCGAGCGCCGTGATGCGTCCGTCTTTGGCGAAGCCCACTTTCATTCGCCCTTGAAAGCCCGGCCGCGCGCGGCCAATGAAATGTTCTTCCTCCCGGCTGATGCGCATCATCACCGGCGCCTTGGCCTTTTTCGAGAGCAACGCGGGAACAATCGCGAAAATATAACCCGTCGCCTTGCTGCCGAAGCCTCCTCCGGTGTACTCGCTGATCAGCACAATTTGTTTCGGATCCATGTTCAGCCAGCGCGCCAGGCTAGCCAAGGTTTGCACAGTGCTTTGCGTTCCCATGTAGACAAAGACTTTGCCATTCTGCCAATAGGCCAAAGTTGTGCGCGGTTCCAGAGTCTCGTGGCTGGTATCGGGAGTAACGAAGGTCTCATCGAGAACCAATGCAGCGTTGTTGAAACCCGCCTCCAGATCGCCGACAGTCCATTCGTCCTGGGCTTTGCCCATGGGCAAGCGGCCCTGTTTTGCTTCGGCGAAATCGGCCTCGGTCCACTTCAACTCTCCAATGCGCGGCAGCGGCGGGGTGGGGGGTTTTTGTCCCGGCTTTTCCTCCGGCATCGGTGGCCGAACCCAGAGATTGCCGCCGATTCGCGGGTTCGGTCCGCCCGGGCGAAGCGTATCCAGAGGATCGACAGCGAAGGGAAGCGGTTCAAACTCGATGTCAATCGCTTCGATCGCCTCCGCCGCCGTGTACTCGTCGACCGCCGCAACTGCCAGCACCGGCTCGCCGTGGTAGAGGGGCTCATTGGTGAGCGCTTTTTCGCCCAAAGGATTCGCTTTGATGGTGACGCCCAGATCCGTCACCGTGTCGGCGGGAGCAGGCAGATCCTCCTCGGTGAGAATCGCCTTCACGCCGGGCATCGCCAGGGCTTTGCTCGTATCCAGACGCTTCACCCGCCCGTGGGGCACGGGACTGAGCATCAGCTTGCAGAACAACATGCCGTCGACGCGGAAATCCTCGGCATATTTCGCTTTTCCCGTCACCTTGGCATGCAAAT
>JASHRB010000131.1 GCA_030037575.1 Candidatus Sulfotelmatobacter sp.
AGAAGAAACACAAACCACCCTACCCGCACGTCGCAACCGCGCCAGCGCGTCCTTCAATTGCGCTTCGCGATCGCCAAGGTTCGATCCCAGCGACAGATAAACCAGGTTTGCCATCTTCCGGCCATTAGTTTCAGGCTTCATTCTGCCTCTTTCCAGCGCAAAATATTGGCGGGCTGTCATCTCTATCGAAGACCTCTTGATGCGGTAACTTTTGTGGAGCGGCGGACCTCCACCTCCTCCGAATAACCGCATCCGCCCCCGTCCAAAAACGAGACAAACCGCAGCCGCACAACACCTTAGTTACGTTTCGGCGGTTTGTTGGAATCGTTAGAATCGCCCTATGACGTTGGAGTCCCTACTGCTCAGCCGGGATATTGAAGTGGTGCGCATTCTCCGGCCCACGCTCGAAAGACTTTCCATTCAGGTCGAGGTCTGCCAGGAAGCCAAAAAAGCCGGCGAAATTCTGCTTGCGGAAAAATTTGACGCGGTCATCGTCGATTGCGACGACCTGCCCGGCGGCGCAGAGCTTCTGCAATCCCTGCGTTCGACCGCCAGCAACAAGAACACCGTAACCTTCGCCGTGCTCAACGGCAAGAAAACCAGCACCCAGCAGGCCTTCGGCATGGGCGCGAATTTCGTTCTGCAAAAGCCCCTCACCACGCTCAACGCCTCCCGCTGCTTTAACGCCGCCCTGAATTTCATGGAGCGCGAACGCCGCCGCTACTACCGCCAGCCGGTAAAAATACCGGTGCTCGTGATTCTCGACGACAAAGAAGTCAAAGCGACCAGCACCAACATTAGTGAAGGTGGAATCGCGTTGTTCTCACGCCAGGCGCTGCCGAAGCATGGCTCGGCTCGTTTGCGGTTTACCCTGCCCCACAGCGGCATTGCGCTGGAAATCGAATCCGAAGTGGCCTGGGCCGATCTCAAAGGCCACGCCGGACTGCGCTTCGTCAACCTCCCCGAGAGCACCGAGGAATCGCTCGAGAAGTGGCTCAGCCGAGAGAAACAGCCGCCCAGCTCAATCGAAACCCTGCCCGCGAACGGCCCCGGCGTGATCCAGTAAGTTTTCTGGAGCAGCGGTGGCCCACCTCCGTCGAATCTGCCGTCCTGAGGCGCAGCGGGGCCAAAGCATTTGTCATCCCGAGGCGAGCGGCTTTGGCGTCGGTGAAGGAGCTGAGCGAGCCGCGCGAAGCCTCGCGCATTTTTTCAGACGCAAATATCGCGCGCTTGGCTCGCATCCCCATATCCCCCGTACCCACCTTGCCACTACCCTCTGCCCGCGCTCATGGCAATCTGGTCGATAGTGGAGATTCCATGCTTCCCAATTCTTACCGCATCAGCCGCGTGCAGAAAACCCTGGAGTGGTTCGAACAGGACATTCCCTTCCTGAATATGAGAGTGAAAGATCTGTCCGCAGAGCGGCAACGCTCGGCCAAACAGTTCGCGGCGGCGGTGATCCGGCAAACTCGCGCCGAACTGCAGCGCCTGCTTGAGGAAGAAGGAAATCCCCTCGGGAAGAAAACAACGCTCTAACCGCGCCGCCGCCTCCGTCGGGAAGGTGGGTAACAATCAAGCCGTCGAACCCGCCATAACATGGCTGCTATAGCGGTCTACTTGGTCGTGCATTTCTTCCTCTAACGTCACTTCTTTCCACAAAGTCTGGTCGCGCAAGATGCGCGAAACCAGTTCCGTGTGCATCGCGTGGCCGGCGCGGTCGGCGACAATCCTCCCTAAAATTCTTTTCCCCAGCAGCGCCAGATCGCCCACCAGGTCCAGAATCTTGTGCCGCACGAATTCATCCGGAAAGCGCAGCGGCCCGTTCTCCAGCCCGTTGCGCGTGAGCACAATGCAATTCTCCCGCGACGCCCCCCGGATCAACCCCATATTGCGCATCGCCTTCTCATCCTCGCGCGAACCGAACGTGCGCGCCGGGGCAATGTGGCGCAGATAGCTGCCGTTCGAAAGCTCCACCTGCAGCGTCTCTTTTCCGATCAGCGGATGCGGAAAGTTAATCGAATATGAAACCGAATAACTCTCCGCCGGATGGACCGCAATAAACTTGTTGCTTTCCCGCATTTCCATCTCGCGCAGAATTTTCAAATACTTTCGCGGCCGCCGTTGCTTGCGCAGCCCCGCTTTCTGAATCATCTGCACAAATGGCAGCGCGCTGCCGTCGAGAATGGGCAGCTCCAGGTTATCGAGTTCGACAATAGCGTTGTCCACGCCCAGCCCCACGAATGCCGAAAGCACATGCTCGGTCGTCGAAATGAACACGCCTTTTTTCATGAGGCTGGTCGCGTAGCTCACGCGGGCCACGTTGCGGCTCACGGCCTCGATCTCAAACCCATCGAGATCGGCGCGGCGAAACACAATTCCCGTTCCGGGAGACGCGGGCAGAATGCGCATCGAAACCGGTGCGCCGCTATGCAGGCCGATTCCGCTGCACTCCACCGCCGAGCGGACTGTTTGCTCCTGGGTCAATGGGCTCTGGGATGTGACTATTAATGAATAGATTACCGCCCCGCCCCAAACTCCGACTGTGGCAAAAAAGCCACAGTCAGTGGTTTGCGCAAAAGCCCCTCAAATCCGCTAAAAGGCCTTACTTTTTATCCAGGGGGGTGTTTTCGGGCAGCGTTGCTAAGTCGCTTTGTTGTAAAAGCATAAAGAGCTTTTGGGGGAGAACTCACAAGCGTCGATGCTCACCATAGGGACGCCGCCGTAACTGGGGGCCACCTCTTTTCTCA
>JASHRB010000132.1 GCA_030037575.1 Candidatus Sulfotelmatobacter sp.
AGGTTGTGGTTTTCAGAGATGCGGTAACAATCTTCGGCGGTTGTCGAATCAGGCATGGTGGGACCGGAAGCGAGCGCGTCGGGAGTGGAGTCGGGAACATCGGAGACGAAAAGCGACACCTGCTGCGCGGGAAATGCGGCGCGGGCCAGGCGCCCTCCTTTGACTGCAGAAAGGTGTTTCCGGATGGCGTTGATTTCGCTAATCGGCGCGCCGGAATGGACGAGCGCGCAGTAGGTGGCGATGAGCTCGTCGAGGGAAATTTCTTCATCAATGGGCTTTTCGACGATTGACGATCCGCCCCCGCTGATCATAAAAATTACGAGGGACGCGGCCGTTTGTGGCTCGAGTGATCTCAGAATGGCGCTCGCAGCCTGCACAGATTCGGCGTTGGGCACAGGATGGCCGCCCTGGAAATAGCGGAAACCGGGCAGCTGTGCGGGAGGATTCACGCTGGTGGCGATAATTCCCGCCAGTGAATTTTCACGCGAGGGCTGGCCGATCTGCTGGGTCAGGGCTTCGGCCATGGTGTGTCCGGCCTTGCCCATGGAAATGACCAGAACACGCGAATAGGAGTTCAGATCGTAAAGGTCTTCGCAGACCCGCAGCACGCCGCGGTCGCACTGGACGTGGCGCGAGAAAGCTCTGGAAATCGATGCTTCCGCCAATGCGTAGCGAAAGATTTCGCGCGTTGTTTCCCTCATCAGTCGAAACTGCGAGTCGGAAGCTAGGTCGAAGCGCACCGGGAAATTATAGGGCTTGCGGCGGCGTATCAGTTCTGATACACGCGAGACTCCCTCACGACGTCCGGATCAAGCGACTTCGCTCCGATGACGCCAGCTTCTACAAACTGGTCGTCCGCGACAGCGCTTCGGTTAGCCAGCCTTCCATCGTTTGGCGAAGTTCGCTGAGCCGGCCTTCAAAAAAATGATCGGCGCCTTCGATTAGAACAAGCTTCTTGGGCTCGCTCGCCCATGCGACCACCTCTTCGAGCTTGGTTCGCGGACCAAACGGATCGCGGGTTCCGCTGACAAACAATTTCGACTTGGCGCACTGGTGCAGAAAATCGAAGGAATAGGTTCGCCGTATCTCGGATTCGCCAGCCAGAGCAACAACCGGAGTGCCCAAGCTGATGAGCGCGCTTACACGAGAGTCCGGGCATGCGGCCCGGAGGCTGACAGCTGCGCCGAAAGAAAAGCCGGAGACAATAAGAGGAAGATGAAACTCGGCGTCCAGCCAACCGAGCGCAGTGCGGACGTCATCGATTTCCCCGCGCCCATGATCGTGCTCGCCCTGACTGAGTCCGGTGCCGCGAAAATTGAAGCGCAGTACGGGAAATCCCAAGCTATTCAGCGCTTTCATGGCGTGAAAGACGACCTTGTTGTGCAGGGTTCCGCCGAAACGTGGATGGGGATGGCAAACCAGCGCGGCGTGGGTTGCGCTTTCTGAACCGGCATTGAGCAGGGCTTCGAGGCGTCCCGCGTCACCGTTTAGGAAAAGCGAACGGATGGTGGAGTTTTTGAGCACGAATTGAGATTACACGAAGCTGCCATCGAGCCATGGAGTCGAGCTTCGCTCGGCCATACAGCCACAGACCGCTGTTGGCACTCTGGCCCTGTCGAAAAAACTGGCAAAAACCGGCCATCCGGCTTTGCTATTCTCTTTTCTCATGGATGCAATCGCGCTGACGCGACAGTTGGTCGACATCGAATCGATCACCGGTAATGAGAGCGCAGTGGGAGACTTTTTGCTTTGCCAACTCTCCAAGCTCGGTTATCAGACAGAAAAGATGCCGGTCGAAGGCGACCGCGCCAACGTGTACGCGTTGTCTCCGGGAGAGTTGAACCCGAAGGTTGTATTCTCGACGCACATGGATACCGTGCCTCCGTTTATTGCCTCTTCGGAGGATGCGACGAAAATCTATGGCCGCGGTTCGTGCGATGCCAAGGGAATTATGGCCGCACAGATCGCGGCCGCCGAGCAGCTGCGGAAGAAAGATATCTACGTCGGGTTGCTTTTCGTGGTGGGAGAAGAGCGCGACAGCCTGGGGGCGAAGGTTGCCAACGAATACGCGGACAAACGGTTTGGCGATCCAACGCAAAAAAACACGGCCCGACGCAGGTATCTTGTCAACGGCGAACCTACCGAAAACCGCATCGGACGAGCCTCAAAGGGAACGCTGCGAGCGGAAGTGACGGCAAGGGGACGGATGGCGCATTCCGCATATCCGGAACTGGGCGAATCGGCGATTGACAAGCTGATTGGGGCTTTGGGGCGGTTGCGCGAAATGCCGCTGCCGAGCGATCCGGAAATTGGGCCGTGCACGCTGAATATCGGACTAATCGAGGGCGGCCGCGCGCCAAATGTCATCCCCGACTACGCACATGCAGATTTGCTTTACCGGCTGGTCGGGCCGACAGAACAGTTGCGGCGGCAAATTGTCAGAACCGCGGGAGAAAGCGTGAAAATCGATTTTCCACTGGAGCTGCCGTTTGTCAGGCTACATACGATCGATGGTCTTCCCACAATGGTCGCCGCATTCACCACTGACATCCCGCGTCTGTCGAACTGGGGCAAACCGGTGCTGATTGGGCCCGGTTCGATTCACGTGGCACACACGCCAGGCGAGTTTATTGAAAAAAAGCAGCTGGCAGAGGCAATCGATTTGTATTGCAGCATCGCGAAGCGGCTTTTGAGCGGCTAGCGCTTCTTGTTGATATCCACCCCAACTGGAAGATCAACGCCCCAACCTGTTTCTAAAGCGCGACAACAGTTAGGGCAGCCACATTTCGATGCAGCTGTGAGCGGGGTTCTACATCTGAAACCTCCCGACTCATCGTTATCATTTCTCTCGCATCAGATTCTCCGTAGAATCTTTCGAGACGGTGCGAGGCTAAACAATGAAGAGCAGACTGGGCTGCGGTGCGCGGATTCATCGAGTATGGCTGGCGTCGATTTTGTTCTTTCCCGCTTCCCTGCTGGCTGAACCGGTCACGCTGCGGCATGCGGTGGAACTGGCGCTGCAACACGCGACCGGGATCGGAGTTTCTGCCGCCGAGCAGCAGCACGCCAGGGCAAATTATCGCGAGTTGCGCAACAGTTATATCCCCCAGTTGAATGTGGGAGCAGGAATCGGATATTCCGATGGCTTTCCCTTGAGCCTCGAGGGTGGCATCCCGTCGTTGGTGAACGTAACCACGCAATCGGCGCTGGTGAATCCTGCTCTGACTGACTTCATTCGCGCCGCACGCGACGAGGTCAAGGTTGGGTCATTTGACAGCAAAGATGAGCGCAACCAGGTAATTCAGGACACGGTGCTGAGCTACGCCGAACTGGCGAAGTGGGAGCGGCGGTTGAGCAGCCTCCGCGAGGCGCAGGGCGAAGAGGAAAAAATGGAAGCGGCGGTCGAGCAGCGGGTGAGAGCCGGCGTTGACAGCCAGATGGACTTGAGCAAGGCACGGCTGTCGGTGGCGCGGGTGAAACTGAGATTGGCTGAGGCGAGCGGAGCAGCCGATGTGTTGCAGGAGCATTTGGCGAAGTTGACGGGAGTGGGGGGAGGCTCCTTCGAGATCGATCCGGATTCGATGCCGGCGTTGCCTGCAGTGAAAGAAGACCGCGACCTCGCGGAAAAAGCCTCCGATGCGAATCCGACAGTGCAGGCTGCGGTGGAGCATGCGCGGGCCGAGTTTTTGAGAGTGCGAGGCGAGAAAAAGTCTCTTTGGCCAAGTCTCGATTTTGCGGCGCAGTATGCGAACGTAACCACCGCCATCAACGATTATCAGAGGTTTTATTAGCCTCATAGTTTCCAGCCGAACAATGTGACCGTGGGAGCGGCGATTCGGTTTCCATTTTTCAACCTCTCGCAACATGCGCGGGTCAATGAGGCGGAAGCGGACGCATTGAAGGCGCAGAAACAGGCGGAAGCGGCGAAGAATTCGGCAGCAGAGGAAGCTTTGCGCCTGCAACGCTCGGTGACGCAAATGCAGGATGCACGCGATGTGGCCGAACTGGAATATGAGATTGCGCAGCAGAACGTTGAGGCGGTCAAGACGCGCATGGAGTCTTCGAATGCGAACCTGCACGATCTGGATGCGGCCGAGACTCAGGTGAACGAACACTTCATTGCCTTGCAGGATGTGACTTTTGAACTGGAGCGGAACCAGGTGGAATTGATGCGCTCGACGAACGAGCTGGAGAGTTGGGCTCTGGGGCCGAAGTAACTCTTGGAACCGGGCAGGTTCGGCGATGATTGGCGGCTGTCGATTCGCAATAGGATGCGCCTACCGCGTGGCTTTCCGCGCGCTTCGCCCTCTCCCAACCGCACTTCAGCCGATTTGGCTTACTGGTCCAATGGCGTAAGCTGCGAAGCAACGGAGCGAGAATTTTTGGCACGCCAATGAGCTGCCCGGTGAATCCGAATGGACACGGCAGATTACCGGGCGGGCGCCGCTCAATGATAAAATAGAGTCTTACCAATATGCCTTTGAAAACACTGTTTTTGAACCCACCTTCATTCGACAATTTCGACGGCGGGGCCGGATCCCGCTGGCCCGCGACGCGCGAGATTGAATCGTACTGGTATCCGGTATGGCTGGCGTACCCGACGGGGATGCTGGAGGGCGCGCGCTTGCTGGATGCGCCACCGCACCATATTTCGGCCGAGCAGACCATTGAGATTGCCCGGGACTACGAATTTCTCGTGCTCTTCACCAGCACTCCGGGCTTCCCGGGTGACATTGGGCTGGCGCGAGCGATCAAAACCGCCAATCCCGGCATCAAGATTGCATTCGTGGGGCCGCATGTCACCGTGCTGCCGGAGAAATCGTTGCGCGAGTGTCCGGCGATCGATTTCGTTGTGCGCAAAGAGTTTGATTACGCTACGGTCGACTTTGCTAAGGGCAAGCCGCTGGAAGAGATTGCTGGCGTTTCATTTTTGAAAGACGACAAGATTGTCCATAATCCCGACGCGCCGCAGGTTCAGGATCTCGACGCTCTGCCGCACGTTACCGGGGTTTACAAGCGCGATCTCGACGTCACGCGTTATAACGTACCGTTCCTGCTGCATCCCTATGTTTCGTTGTATACCACGCGCGGTTGTCCCGCGCAGTGCACGTTTTGTTTGTGGCCGCAAACGTTGAGCGGGCATCCATGGCGAAAGCGGTCGACGGACGATGTGGCCGTGGAAATGTCGAAGGTGAAGGCCTATTGGCCGGAAGTGAAGGAATTCTTCTTCGACGATGACACCTTCAACATTCAGAAAGCGCGAACCATCGAATTATGCACGAAGTTGAAGCCACTTGGTCTGACGTGGTCTTGCACCTCGCGCGTGACCACTGACTACGAAACGCTGAAGGCGATGAAGGAAGCCGGATGCCGATTGCTGATTGTCGGCTATGAGTCGGGCGATCGGCAGATTTTGAAAAACATTAAGAAAGGCGCGACCGTTGAACGTGCGCGGCAGTTCACGAAAGACTGCCATAAGCTGGGACTCGTGATCCACGGCGACTTCATCATGGGATTGCCCGGCGAGACGCATGAGACGATCAACAACACCATCAAATTCGCAAAAGAGCTCGACGTGGAGACAATTCAGGTTTCGGTGGCCCACGCCTATCCCGGGACGGAGCTGTACGATTACGCGGTGAAGAATGGGTTCATGGTCTCAAATGGCAAGATGGTCGATGAGGGTGGACATCAGCTGGCGCACGTGCAGTATCCGGGGCTCTCTGCGGATGAGATTTTGGGCGCCGTGCATCGCTTCTATGACGAATACTATTTCAGACCGAAGGCGGTCTTCCGGATTCTGAAAAAAGCCGCATTCGACGGCAGCGAACGCAAGCGGCTGTACCGGGAGGCGAAGACCTTTTTGAAGCTGCGCGCGGCGAGAAACAAGATGGTGAAGAAACATGCCATTGAATCGGCAGCGGGGACGGAGCCGGCAAAAGCATAACAAGCACATTCAACAGCGGCCGGCCGGAAGCGAAAACCGCTTCCGGTTTTTTGTTTTGTAAGTTGAGTACCAGGAATCCATCTCGAGGACTTTGATGTGCAAAAATGAAGCCATGTCGCTCGCAAGAAAACAAAAGCACAAGCTGCAATGACCTTCCCCAAATATCTTGTGCTGGCCGGAGTCACCGTGTTTGCCGCCGCCGGCGATGCCATGCTTTCGCAGGGAATGAAGCAAAGCGGCGGCATCTCTCCCGTTCATTTTCCGAGCCTCATTCTGGCTGTGCTCAATCCCTGGATTGCGGTTGGCATTCTGCTTCTGCTCGGATTCTTCGGGGCTTACATGACCGCCTTGTCGTGGGCCGATCTCACCTACGTGATGCCGGCAACCTCGATGGGATACGTTTTGCTAGCACTGGTAGCAAAATTTGGGTTGCATGAACAGGTGAGCGCAGCGCGGTGGCTGGGAATCGCCTTAATTACCGGCGGCGTGGGATTTGTGGCCGGGGGAAAGGAGAGTACGACGAGTTCAGGTTCCGGCATCTCGCAAAAGGAGCGAGGCATAAAACCGCCACAGCGAGATGACTCGCGAGGTTCGGCCGAGATTGACAAGCACGCATCGGGCGATCATGCGGCCGCTACTGGAGCTGGACCATGAAAGCGCTCTACACCTGGGGCGGGATTCTGGCGATTGTTGTGGCGTCGGTCGTGGGAGACGTTTTGCTCTCGCGAGCGATGAAGGAGGTGGGCGATGTCGGCGAGTTGCGCCGGCGAAGCGGGCTGCTGATGGTAATCCGGCGAACGCTGGGTAATCCGC
>JASHRB010000133.1 GCA_030037575.1 Candidatus Sulfotelmatobacter sp.
TGCTCTGTTTTCCGGCAAGCCAGTTGGCCGCCCAGGCCGCTCCGACTGCCCAGAAATTCAGCCCAGCAGCCCGCACCTTTCGCTTCGCCTACAACGTAACCCTGAAGGACATTCCCTCTGGAGTGAAGCGAGTGCGCATCTGGATTCCCGTGCCGCCGACTGACCAGCATCAGACTGTGCGCGTTATGGCGGTCAAGGCTCCGGTTAAAACGCGGATGACAGAGGAGCCCGAGTACGGCAATAAAATGATGTATGCCGAAATCCAGAATCCTGCTGCGGGCAAAGCAGAGTTCACTCTCGAGTACAAGATCACGCGCCGCGAATACTCGCGGGGCGATTACGCGCAACTCAAGCGAACCGATCAGAAGCCTAGCGTCGTATCCGCATCGATGAGGCGTTTGATTGCGCCTGACAGTCTGATTCCTACGGATGGGAAGATCAAGCAGTTAGCCCTCGAGGTAACCGGATCCCAGAGCGGCGCGGTCGCAAAAGCCAAGGCGGCCTATGATTACCTCTTCACGAACATGCGCTACGACAAGACCGGCTCGGGCTGGGGACGCGGAGACGCGGTGTGGGCCTGTGACAGCAAGCGCGGCAACTGTACAGATTTCCATTCTCCATTCATCGGAATGTTGCGGGCCGAGGGGATTCCGGCCCGCTTCGACATAGGCTTTCCCTTGCCCGAGAACAAGGACAAAGAAGATATCGCCGGTTATCACTGCTGGGCGGAGTTCTACGCACCGAAAACTGGCTGGATCCCGGTTGACATCTCAGAGGCATGGAAAGCGAAGGAGAAAGAAGACTATTTCTTCGGCAGCGTTGACGCCAATCGAGTGCAGCTCTCCACGGGCCGCGACATCGAACTGTATCCCAAGCAGGATGGTCCGGCGCTCAATTACTTTGTCTACCCCTATGTCGAGGTCGACGGTAAACCGTACGATAAGCTCGACAAGCAGTTCCGTTTTGAAGAAATAAAATCTTTCGGAGTAAAACCGCGAGTTTGAAGCGTCAGGCAGTGCGCCGCCCAAATCGTTGGCATGCCGCCAAGGTTAACTTTATACTTTGGAAAGGACCGGTTAAGTTTGGCAAATCCGGGTAACGCCGGAGCCCACCGGGGTTGAAACAGTACGAGACCGTCGCCGTCTCAAAACCGCGTCGATAACGGCTTTGTACAGCCAATCGCCATCTCACGCATTTCAACCCAGACAATCGCAGAAGCTCGCGGGCGCATTAGCCGCGAATTTCTCGACTCCCCTCTGGTGGACAATCACGAGCTCTCTGCGTCGGTGGGTGCGCGACTGATCTGTAAAATCGAAAGCCAGAATCCGGTCGGTTCGTTTAAGGGGCGCGGAGCCGATTCATTTATAAATGCATTGGCAACAAGTTGCGGTCCTCTGGTTACCGCCTCAGCAGGGAACTTCGGTTTGGCCATGGCCTATGCTGCCAGGCGCCGCGGTTTTGCCATCACGGTTTATGCGGCGGAAACCGCGAGTCCGCCAAAAATCAGCCGCATTCGGTCGCTCGGCGCCGAAGTCAGACTGGTGGGACAGGACTTTGACGAAGCCAAGGAACACGCGCGAAAAGTCGCCACACAGACGCACGCCACCTTTATTGAAGATGGGCGCGAAGCAGAGATTACTGCCGGTGCGGGAACCCTGGCTATGGAGATCACAAGCTCGGCGCAAGCTATCGACACCATACTCGTCCCTTTGGGAAATGGTGCGCTGCTCTCCGGAATTGGCTGCTGGCTTCGATCTCGCTCTCCCAATACACGTATAGTTGGCGTGTGCGCTGAGGGCGCGCCTTCCATGGCGCTGTCGTGGCGCTCTGGTCAGTTGCAGAGCACGCCGAAAGTTAATACGATTGCAGACGGAATTGCAGTCCGCATTCCTGTTCCGGAAGCGCTTGCCGATCTGCAAGGCCTTGTGGATGACATTGTCCTGGTAAGCGAAGATTCAATCAGGCAGGCGCTGCAAATGGTTGGCCAGAGCCTCGATTTGATCTGCGAACCGGCAGCTGTGGCGGGCGTAGCTGCCGTCATGTCCCATGACTCACTCGCCAAAGGCGTAATTTGCACACCCATCACCGGCGGAAATGCGACGCACAAGCAACTGCAAGAATGGATTGGGAACATTCAATGAAATGTCGTCGGCCTGAACGCGCAGGTTAATACCATTTGTTGGGGCGGTTCGGGGGGCGCTGCGACAACCTAAACTTGACGAATGGTTCGCGGCTCGGTTCTGCTATAGTTTCGTTCCTCACCCGTTTGCGTTGGATGGCTCCGGAGGATTTCATGCCCCGCATCGTTCGCTGTGCTTTGATCCAAGCTTCAAATGCATTGAGCACGGATCGATCTCTCGATCAAATCAGGAAAGCGATGATTGACAAGCACCTGAAGCTGATCGAACAAGCCGCCCGCAAAAAAACGCAGATTCTCTGCCTGCAGGAATTGTTTTACGGGCCGTATTTTTGCGCCGAGCAAAATGCGCGGTGGTACGAATTAACCGAACCCGTACCGGATGGACCGACGACGCGATTAATGCAGAAAGTAGCGGCAAAGCACCGCATGGTGATCGTCGTGCCCGTCTATGAAGAGCACATGCCGGGGGTTTACTTCAACACTGCGGCGGTCATCGATGCCGACGGCCGCTATTTGGGCAAATATCGCAAACATCATATCCCGCACTGTCATCCTGGATTTTGGGAAAAGTTTTATTTCACTCCCGGCGATCTGGGATATCCGGTGTTCGAGACGAAATACGCGCGGGTGGGCGTTTACATTTGTTACGACCGTCATTTTCCCGAGGGTGCGCGCATTCTCGGACTGAATGGCGCCGAGATCGTGTTCAATCCCTCGGCGACGGTGGCTGGCCTCTCTGAATACTTGTGGGAACTGGAACAACCGGCCCACGCGGTCGCTAATGGTTATTTTGTCGGCGCGATCAATCGCGTGGGAACCGAGAAACCGTGGAGGATCGGCGAGTTTTACGGGAAAAGTTATTTCTGTAATCCGCGGGGGAAAATCATCGCCCAAGCCAGCCGCGATAAAGATGAAGTCGTGGTTGCGGATCTCGATTTTGAAATGATTGCCGAGGTCCGGAAAGTCTGGCAGTTTTTTCGTGACCGCCGTCCAGAGACTTACGGCCCGATGACTATGCAGAGCACGAATTCGGCCGCGGCAGACTAAACCGCGCATGGTTGACCAAACTCTGTTCGAAGTGCCTCCAGGCTTATGTTCCGAGTTTTCTGTAAGGGGAACCCTGCTCTTTTCTTTACGGCCGGCAGAAACCCGATTCGTCGCTTCGCTCGGAGTGACAAAAGCGGAATGACAACTGTCATGGTCTCAGCATGACCGCCCCAACGACGAAATCGCCATCCGTCGAAATCAACTCTCGCGTCGAGTCCAGCTCCCTGTACAACCACGACCTCGCTCCGGCGTCGAGCGCGCAACGGCATTGGGGCACATACAACTTCGCGGCGCTGTGGGTTTCGATGTCCGTCAACATCCTTACCTACATGCTGGCCGCAAGCTTGATTCAGGGAGGAATGAACTGGAAGCAGGCGGTGGCGACGATCTTCATCGGAAACGTGGTCGTGCTAATTCCGATGCTGTTGAACTCGCATCCCGGCGCAAAATACGGAATCCCTTTCCCGGTACTGGCTCGCGCTTCTTTCGGTGTGTTGGGAGCGAACGTAGCCGCGGTGTTGCGCGCGCTGGTCGCCTGTGGATGGTTCGGCATTCAGACCTGGATCGGCGGCGAAGCCATCAGTACGCTGCTGGGAACGCTGGCGCCCGGATGGAAAACCGTCGCCTATGGATCGGCGATCTGCTTTTTCATTTTCTGGCTGATTAACCTGGCAGTGGTGCTGAAGGGGATCGAGTACATCCGAATCCTGCAAGGCATAAGCGCGCCCGTGCTGCTCGCGGTCGGCCTGCTCCTGCTGGGATGGGCCTACACCACAGCCGGGGGGGTTGGACCGATGCTCTCTGTTCAATCACGGTTCACAAATCCTTCCGAGTTCCTGAAGTTTTGGATTCCGGCCCTGAATGGGACGGTTGGCTTTTGGGCAACGGTTTCGTTGAACA
>JASHRB010000134.1 GCA_030037575.1 Candidatus Sulfotelmatobacter sp.
CATTCCCGCGTCCGCTGGTGATACGCCCGGATATCTCTGGTCTCTTCAAATGGATTTTGAAGAAATCGGAATCTATATGGGTACGGGAGATCTCACGGTTACACTTGGCACTGCATTGACGGCTGGAGACCTGGAAGCCAACGCCTATTTTGCGTAGCTGCACTACGGCATATTGGAGTACTTTTCAATGTTTGAGAAGTTAGACCAAGCCATGACGGCTATACAGGACTTCGCGCCGAAGGCTCAAACATTCCTAACCGAAGCACGCGCGCTGTTAGAGACGTTGCGCGGTGAGGTGGCGGAGCTGAGGCAGGAAGTCAAAGTTCTGAGTGAACAAGTTACTCGGATCGAGGGTGCGCACCACACGCTCATGGACTGGTTGGTGGAAATCGAAGACGATGAGCCGGAAGAAGTCGAAGAAGTCGCGGAGACTGAAACGGCGATTGCTGCCGCAGCCGCCGCGACCGCAGAAGTCGCCGCGGAAACGGCGCTCGAAGCCGCTGCGGAGTTGAAAGAGGTTAGCCAAGAGGAAACGCCCATGGCCGAAGAAACTCAAGTCGTGACCAAGACGGAAGAAAAGCCGCCCGAGACCAAAGAAGAGTCGCAGCCCCCTGCGCCATTGAAAGAGACGGAGATTCCGCCGACGAGTGAGCAACCGAAGCCGGCCGAGTCGCGTAAGAAGTCGCGGCATTGGATTTGAGGTATGGACGCTCAAACCCAAACCGCAGAAACGATCCCTCCGCAGCCGACAGGTAACGCTGCTCAGCCGCCGGGGGCTGAGGCTCCCAAACGCAAGCGGGGGCGGCCATTTGGATCGCGCACCAGTCCGCCGCCCCTGACGGAAACCGGCGTGCCGCCGGAGAGCGGTGAGCCACAGCCCGCGGAGCCGAAGAAGCGTCGTCGCCGCGCGGTACAGGTAGACGTGGAGAAATTGCGCAAACAGATTGCCGGTATGCATCAACTGGTGAGCCGCGCGGTACATCACTTGACGGGCAGCGAGGACATGGCGAAGGTCATCATTCTCGATGACACGGAATGTGCGATGCTCTCGGAAGCCTATGCGCAGATCGCACGCGAGTACGATATCGAACTTTTTGGCGGCAAGTTTGGCGCGGTGATTCAGTTGATCGGGGCTGCCGCCATCGTGTACGGTCCGCGCGCCGTGGTCCTGCACGCGATGGCCGAGCACCTGAAGCGTCAACGGCCGGCGACGGTGGAGGGGGAAGCGCAGGAGATTCCGGCGAATGGCGCCGCCGCTGCCGCGCATTGAGTCGGATCAGCGTTTCATCGCGGCCGGTCGCACGGGGTCCGGTAAGACCACGCTCGCGTGCTGGTTTTTGAATCGAAGTGTCCAACACTGGGTTATTCTGAATCCCAAGCACACGGCGATTTATCGGCAATTACCGGATAGCCTCGTGTATCGGAAATTCAAGCCGAGGGATTTAATCTCGGACCTGTCGCGCCGGAAATTCCTGAACCTCGAATTAAGCGACGCCGAGGCTACGCCAGAATTCATGGACGGGATTATCGGCTGGCTTCATTCCACATTGACGCATGTGGGGCTTTGTGTAGATGAAGTCTACACGCTGCACACAGGCACAGGCCGCGCGGGACCTGGATTGATCGGATGGCTCACTCGTGGGCGCGAGCGCCGACAAAGTTTTCTCGGACTCGTTCAGCGGCCGGCTTGGGTGAGTCGTTTCTGTTTCACGGAAGCCTCAGCCCTGATAGAGATGGACTTGCTGTTTCCCGAGGACCGGGATACGCTCTATGAGTACACGGGGAGCCAGTACTTTCTACAGCGCGTGTTGGGGCATCGGTGGCTTTACTACGATGTAGCCCGAGACCGCGCGGAGTTGTTTGGACCGGTCCCGACTCTCTCAACTCAACTACGGAGTGCTTAGACCATGGGCGACATACGAATCAACGTCCCGAACCTCATCACGATTGCGCTCGTCGGCTTCGTCGGCGTGTGGCTCATCAACAAGGGGCTCACGGTCGCAGGCTTGCAGAAATACGCGGCCTGAGCGTTTCTGCTTTTCTGCCTTTCTGCTTTTCTGCTTTGGGGAGTCTTTCCCATGAACAACCCGGTAGACTATTTGAAGATCGCCGTGATTTCCTGGCTCGGCGTCTTCGTTATCAATCGGCTGCTCAAGGCCGCCGGCTTCTCGCAGTACGCCGCGACGCCAAACGGCGGGGCGGCCGCCTCATCGTCCAGCGCTCAGCAGTCCTAATCATTTCACGTTCAAACGCGCGATGGCTCACTAGTAGGGAATCGCGCCGGAGTCGCACCTATGCCGAATCAGCAATCTCCCTCCACCGGTTCAGGCGCCAGTGCCGTGGGCGGCAAGAAGATGTCCGCCGCGCAAATGAACCAGTACAACCGTCAGTCTCTCATCAAGACGGGGCTCAAGTTCACGAAACGGCTGCAATCGTACTCATCCCTCGGCGCGAATGCCGTGATGGGCGCGACGATCCGTGTGCCGCTCGACCGGACGGGCATCGTGACGGGCGTGACGCTCCTGTTCAACGTGCCGTACACCGCGAATGCGACCGGGTACGGCGAGGTGATCGGGACCTACATCTCACAGTTCTTCCCGTGGAACATCGTGACCAACATCACGTACACGGATTTCGCAGGCGTCAAGCACGTGAACACGGCGGGGTGGATGCTTCACGCGCTCAATCAACTGCGCGGCTCGCGCCTGATCGAGAACGCGCACGCGATGGAGGGGTACATCACTTCGGAAACCGGCATCAATTCAAACATTCTAGGAATCCAGAACGCCGCGACGGGTGCCTCGGTACTCAAAGCCTCGGACTTCCCCGAGTACGGGAACATCTTCTTTTCACTCTACGTGCCGCTCGCTTACGATCCGGAGAAGGATCTACGCGGCGCGGTACTCGCGCAGACAGACCGCGGAGAGCACTACCTCAACATCACCTTCGCCAATGCGCTCTATGGCGCGACGGGTGATCCGCTCGTGACGCCGATTGCCGGAGGCACGGGCGGCACGTTCACGCTCGGGAACAGCGGGCAGACTTACGGAAACTCCTACATCATCATCGATGCGTACCAGCATTACATCATGCCGCAGCAAGGGATCAGTCCCTCAAATCTGCCCATGATCGATCTCGGGACGATCTACGAGATTCTGGGTGGACTCACGGACAACTCCAACATCGTCGCGCAGGCGAACAAGTTCGTGAACTGGCCGAACAACCGCGCCATCGTCTCGTGCCTACACATCTTCGACAATCCAAGTGCTACTACCGCAGTCGGAAATGCGTTGAACGAGACAGATATGGGACTCGTGACGTTGCTCATCAACGGCAACACCAACGTCAAGACGATGGCGCCGGCTTTGATGCGACAGCACCAGCGCTACAGTCTCGGCGTGGA
>JASHRB010000135.1 GCA_030037575.1 Candidatus Sulfotelmatobacter sp.
ATGGCAACAGAGACAACCGGCGTCGCCCATGAAATTAGGTTGTGCCGAGAATTGCCTTCGAGCGCTTGCTGCCAAGCTTCTTTCGCTCTTGTTCTTCCTCGATGCGTTTCTCTTTGTCGGCTACGGCTGAATAGGGGACGATGCCGATGCGTGGCGGCAAGCCCTGCTTCTTGCGTTCTTCCTCGCGGTGGAGAACATTGATATACACGTCGTCGGGGTCTTCCCGTTCTTTCTCGTAGGCGCGGCGCTGCCTCCAGAAACGGCCAGCGTCGTCTAGTTCATACTCTGCCTGTTCTTCGAGAAAATCAGCGTTCACGTCAGCGCGGACTTCTTCGATGCCGGCTTGGGCGCACTGCAATGCGCTCTTGTGGGCAGAGGGCAGCTTCTCCATGCTCCGTAAAAGGGCAACTAGCTGGTCGACGCCTTGATTCCACAGGAACAGGGTCTCGTAGAGGCGCAGCTTGGGCGAACGTGCGGAGGGTTGCGTGGAAAAAGCGGAGCGGATACCTTCAGAACTAGCCATCGTTGCCTCCTGGTAGGCGACTGTGGTTAGGGCCGCGTCGGTGCTCATAACACCGGCGCGTCCCGTTGCTGATTTTCAGTTTACGGCAGATTTAACTGTCAGTATACACGATATCACAGATACCAACAGTCAGGCAATAGCACTAGTATCTTGTATATTGATTGGATCATGGTACGAAAAGAACCGCCTCAGATGGTTCACTTGCGCTTGGATCGTGAAGTCCTCGGCCGCCTAGATGACTTCCGCTTTCAGCACCGCTTCGAAACCAGGAGTGATGCAATACGCTGGTTGTTGTCATGGGCTTTGAACCGGAAACCGGACCCAAATAAGCAAGACAAATGAAGTGCTTTCATCTGACGCTCAACGTCTGCAATGGTCTGCCGACCATCCACCCGCAGCATCATTCCACACCTATTTTGCCGGCAAAAATCGCCGCACCAGCACCAAAGAAGAGAGCATCGGCAAGGCCAAGGAAATCGCTGAAGATTGGTATTTACGGCTCCGCGGAAAACTGCAGGACGGCGAAATCAAAAACGAAAAGACCTTTCGCGAAGTCTCTAAGCATTACCTGGTAAAGCGCACGAATGCGGCCCGGTTCGGTCTTGATCTCACCACCCAGCTCAATCAGCCGCTTCGCCCAATAACGGCGATTGGACTCTAACTGTCGGTGTTCCTCTTCATTAAAGAGATGAAGCTGCTCAATGTTTTCGTTCTTGGCTACGCGCTACGGACGGGATAAGACAGGCGATGAACTGCCGGCGGAGTTAGCACGACGGGAGACGCGACTGAAGCGGATCCAGGAAGCCAAGCGGGCCCTGGAAGAGCGCGCACGCGAGGAAGCCAAGAGTAAAGGCACGGCGGAGGAGAAGGCTAAGCCCAAAGCCAAGATGCAATATAACTTCACCGATCCGGAGTCGCGCATCATGCCAGGGGCCGACGGATTTGTGCAGGCCTACAACACAGAGATTGCGGTGGAAGCGGATTGCCAGTGGATCGTGGGGCAGCGGGTGACCCAGGCCACCAATGATAAGCAACAGCTGGCGCCCACCGTGCAAGCGGTGGAGGAGCAAGCGGGGCAGAAGCCGCAGGAAGTCATGACCGACAGTGGGTATTGCTCGGAGGCCAATCTGAAGTATCTGAAAAAGAAGAGGATCGAAGGCTTCATTGCGACCGACAAGGAGTCGTAACCGACATGCGCCTTGTACCTGTACGAGTTGTGCTCAGTAATGGTGCCGATAACAGCCCGCATCCCATCAGTTAGGAAAAGCTGAGAGCAGCGTTCAACCCCAGCGATGAAATGGAATGTCGCCACCATTGAACCCGACCGCATTCAGGCGAGCTAACCACGACTACGGTGCACCCTTCGAGACAATCAACCCATACAAATCTCAGTCAGTGTGCAGGGCCTTCAATGGATCCGTCGAAGCGGCTCGATGTGCCGGGAGAATACTGGCGGCCGCGGCGCAAACCGTGAGCGCAAGAATTGAAAACCCGAACACGTGCGGGTCCCAGCTGCGTAGCTCGAATAGCTGCGCGGTCATGAGGCGGCCCACGCCGATGGCCGGAGGCATTCCAATCAATAACCCGATAGCCACTAGTAGAAATGCTCCCCGCAGGACCAATCGCACAATGTTCAGCCGGTTAGCTCCCAGAGCCATGCGCACTCCGATCTCGCTGGTTCGGCAGGCAACCGTGTAGGCCGTTAGCCCATAGAGGCCGATGGCTGCCAGCAGCATCGCGATGAGGCCGAACGTTCCGGCCAACTGCGCGACCATGCGCTGCTGGTCAAAGTTTGAGGCCACCTGCTCGTTCATATTTTGCACCGTAATGATAGTAAGGTTGGGATCGATATCGGCGAGAGCTTTACGAAGCTGCGGCTCGAGATTGAGCGCGTGGCCGCGTACGAGCAGCTGGATACTGCGTACGAAATGCGTTTGTATTTCGCCACGCTGCATCAGAACATCTGGATAATGGACACTCTGCTCGAGCGGTACGAAAAACATGGGCTTTGCGGGTTGGTCTGGATCGTTGTATTTGGCGTCACGCGCTACGCCCACGATCTCAAACGTGCCCGCATATCGGGACATGTCCATGCCAAAGTGTTTGCCGATGGGATTTTCGTTGGGGAAGTATTTCTTGACGAACGATTCATTCACAATCGCCACTGGACGCGAGGCGATGGAATCGCTCTCCGCGAAATCGCGCCCGCGCACGATGCGCTGTCCGATTGTCGAAAAATACTGACGGCTCACCCGGTCCCAGGACACACCCTCGGCCTGCGTAGCCGTTGGATCGCCCCTGCCTTCTACGGCAATCAATTCACCCCAGTTATTGCCGCTGAGCGGACTCCAGGCCGCCAGGCTTGCGCTCTGCACGTTCGGCAGCCGCACCAGTCCATCTTCGATTGCGCGATAAAGCGCGTCGAGGTGTTCGGGTGTGTAACTGTCCAGAGGCGGATTGATCTGGACACTTATGCGATTTTGGACGTCAAAACCAAAGTCCTGATTCTCCAGATTCTGCAAGCTCACCGTCAGCAATCCGGCGCAGGCCAGCAGAACCAGGGAAAGCGCCGCCTGGCTGACCACCAGTATCTTTTGCGGCAGCGATGCCCCGGCGCGAGTGCCGCGGCCTGCTCCGTGAAGGGCCTCTGCCGGATCGGAACGCGACGCCAGCCACGCCGGCACCACGCCAAACAGCACACCGGTCAGAAGTGAAAGAGCAAACGCAAATCCCAGAACGGGCAGCGAAGGTGTCGCACTGATAGGCGTAAAGGTAGCGCTGTGAAATGCCAGGGCCAGCATCAGGCGCGCTCCCACGTATGCAACTCCTAGTCCTGCGATGCCGCCAAGCACCGACAGCAGTACCGCCTCCGTCAACTGCTGGCGAATCAGTCTTGTTCGCGCAGCCCCCAGAGCCAGACGTACCGCAGTCTGGGCGCGGCGGGCGGCTCCGCGCGCCAGCAGAAGGTTGGCGAGGTTGGCGCAGGCGATGAGAAGTAATGTTCCACAAACCATCAGGAGAATACGCAGACTCGCGCCGTAGTCATCCCTTAAGGAAGTGACACCCGCTCCGGCCGGAGCCACCCGGATAAATTTTTGAGGAATCGTAGGTTCAACCTGCGGTTTGAATTCGGCGGGCATCTCATCTTCGTCACGGAGCCACCGTTGGAGCACCGGCGTTAGCCGGGCGGGAAGATCTTGCACGCTCGCACCCGGCTTCAACCTGCCAATGGCATACAGCCACTGCGGATGATTCGTTCTCATGTGCGCACCCTGGCCGTCGAACAAAACCTCCTGTTGCAAGGGCAGCCAAAAGTCCGGCGGATCGCTCCGCAGCGTCTCGCCAAAAAATCCCGGAGGCGTAATCCCAATCAACGTGACCGGCTGTCCTTGCACGAAGAATGTGGAACCGACAATCCCTGGGTCTGAGCCGTAAGCTTGCTGCCAGGTGCGATAGCTGATCATCGCTACCGGTGAGGCCGACTGTTGATCA
>JASHRB010000136.1 GCA_030037575.1 Candidatus Sulfotelmatobacter sp.
ACGCAATAGAAAAGGCGGAGAGCCTGGTATGGGCTCGCCGCCCCGTGGACTAAACTACCTGCTCTAATCCGTGGCCGTCATCACCACCGTTTGCGGGCTGCCTCCACCGTTGTCGAATATGTTGAGGTCGGTGGTGAAGGACGTGGTTCCACCTGCATTGGTGAATTGCACGCTATATGTGCAACTTTGGTTTTGAGTCAGCGTCACCGTTCCGTTCAGGCAGGTGCTCACAGGCCCGGTAGCGCTGTAGGGCAGCACGGCGAAGTTGGAGCTCCCCGTGCCGGTTATGGTTGGAGCTTTGCTAAAGCTCAGTGTCGTAGTGCCTACATTCTCGACTGTCACCGACAACGTCTCGCTTCCCGAAGCCACGGTTCCAAACGCCAGCTTGGTCGGGGACAGGGTCACCTCGGTTCCCGTTCCCGTGAGCGCCACGAGCTGCGGGTTCGTAGGATCGCTGTCGTGGATGATTAGCGTGCCCTTCTTTGCGCCTATGGTTGTCGGGTCGAAGGCCACTCCGATTGCGCAGCTCGTAGTGATCGCGCCCGTGCAAGTGTTGCTTGCGATGGTGAAGTTTGCACTCCCTTCGAGCGTTGCCGACGGAGACGAATAAGTCGTCCCTCCCTTCACGGTCACCGTCTGGGTCACGCTGGTCGAGATGGTTTGGGTACCGAAGCTCAGCGCCACTGGGCTGAGCGTGAGGGCTGATGCTTCGCCTTGCAGTTGCACCACCAGCGACGACGTCAAGAAACCGTTGTAGTCGATGGTTAGAGTGCCGGTGATTTCTCCCACTGTCTTTGGCGAGAAGCGCACATTAACCAGGCACGTCGCCGCGCTGCTCAGCGCGGTGGGGCAATCGTCCGCCTCAAGAAATCCCGTGCTCGGCGTGATGCTGGCGATGTCGGCGGTGCCATTGGCGCTGAGCGTCAAAGCCACGGCGTCGCTGGTTGTATTAATCGTCTGCGTGCCGAAGGTTATGCTCGGAAGCGTGGAATTGAGTGTGATGGGCGCAGTGATCTTCCGGACAAGCCAGTTGTCGTAGTCAGCTTCGTAGATGTTGCCCGAGGGATCGACGTTTACGCCATACGGCAGATAGAGCTCGGCGCTGGTGGCCAGGATGTCATTGCCGCCGAAACCGGCAGTTCCATTTCCTGCGATGGTGTGAATGATGCCTTCCCCATCCACCAGGCGGACACGCTCATTGTACGAATCGGCAATGAGAATATCGCCGGCTCCATCCAGTCCAACCCCTTCCGGATAGTAGAGCGAGGTATCGCTGGCCAGGCCGCCATCGCCTTCGTATCCGGTTGCCCCATTTCCGGCGAAGGTGCTGATGGTTCCGGCCGTGTCCACTTTGCGGATCCGCTGGTTGTAGCTGTCCGCAATGTAAACATTTCCTGAGGCATCCGCGGTTACGTCGTCGGGGTAGTAGAGCTGAGCGCTTGTAGCCGGGCCACCATCGCCGGAATATCCGGCTCCCAAGGCGTTGTCGCCAGCGAACGTGTAGATGTCACCAGTCGTCTCGCCCGTTTTGGGAGTGCAGGTGCCGCCCGTGCTGGTCACGGTCGCGCAGGCTACAACCCGGATCACCTGGTTTTGGTAGTCCGAGATGTAGAGGTTCCCCGACTTGTCAAGATTAACGCCGCTTGGCTCATAGAGTTCAGCGGCCGTAGCTGGCCCGCCGTCTCCGGAATAACCGCAGGCCAGCGTGGGACTCTTACCCACAACGCTGGATATGGTTCCGCCGGTTACCTTGCGGATCAGGCAGTTGTCGAAATCCGCGATGAAAACGTTGTCGTCGTGATCCACCACGACTCGGTAGGGATGGTTCAAATAAGCGCTGGTAGCCGCCCCGCCGTCGCCGCCATAGCTGCAAGTTCCGGTAGTGCCGGCAAACACCGAGATTTCTCCCGTGCTGGCGCTCACTTCCTGGACCACGCAATTGTCGTAGTCGGCAATGTAGATATTCCCGGAGGAATCCGAAGCCATTCCGGTCGGGTAATACAATTCCGCGCCAGTTGCGGGAAGATCGTTACCGTAAAACGTGGTGTTCCCCGTTCCTGCGATGGTGTAGATGAACTGCTTCGTATCGCCGGTTGGAGGTGTGCAGGTGAGTGTGCTTACGTCGCAGGGCACCTCACGGATGCGATAGTTGTCCTGGTCGGCGATAAACAAATCGCCGGTACTGTCCACCGCCACTCCGCTGGCGTAATATATTTCGGCTCCCGTGGCCGACTGCCCATCATCGTTGTAGCCTGCCGTACCCGTGCCTGCCACTGTGAAAATTTCTCCGGCGGTCTGATTGGTCGAAGCCGTGCATGCGGTCCCGCTGCTGGTCTTAGTGGCGCACGACACTTCGCGTATGCGCTGGTTGTAATAGTCGGCAAGGAACAGATTACCGGAATGATCCACGGACACTGTGGTGGGATAGTACAGTTCGGCCGTGGTGGCCGTGATGCCGTCGCCGTTGTAACCGGCCGTTCCCGTGCCCGCCAGGGTGTAGATGTCACCGCTGGTCTTGCCCGAAGGTGCCGTACAGGAACTGATCCCGGTTCCGCAGGCCACCTGGCGCACCCGCTGGTTATACTGGTCCGCGATATACAGGTTTCCGGCGGCGTCCGTGGTTACGCCATACGGATAGTACAGTTCGGCTGAGGTAGCGGCGATGCTGTCGCCATTGTATCCAGCCGTTCCATCGCCGGCTATGGTGTAAATGTCCCCTTCCGTCTGCCCCGAATTGGCGGTGCAAGTGCCACCGGTGCTGGTTACTGTGGCGCAGGCCACCACTCGAATCTGCTGGTTGTACTGGTCGGCGATGAAAAGGTTCCCATTCTTGTCAATGGCCACGCCTGTCGGGTAATACAGGTAGGCGCTCGTCGCCGCCCCCCCATTGCCTATGGTAGTCCCGGTGCCGCTTTTGCAGGTTACGGGCGTTCCGGCCACCGTGGTGATGATTCCTGTGCTGGCCTTCACTTCGCGTACGATGCAGTTATGCTGGTCCGCAAAGAATACGTTCCCCGCGTCATCGACCGCCATGCCCAGCGGAGTGTCTAGCAAAGCGTTGACCGCCAAAGCCCCGTCGCCGCCATAACCATAGGAGTAAGTTCCGGCGAGCACGGTTAAGATGCCGGTTGACTTGGTGATCTTCCAGACCCGCTGCTGGTAGTTGGAGTACTGCGAACTGAAATAGACATTCCCGGAGCTGTCGACGGCGATATTCGTCGGCTGGTACACGGGCGCGCTGGTTGCCGCGACATCATTCGGTCCGCCGCCGGCGAAAACGTTGATATAGTCCTCCTGCGCGCTGGCCAGACCCGCCAGGAGCAAAACAATTCCGGTGCAAACGATCCGCTTGAAGTAACCCATATTGGTATCCCCTTCTTCTCTCAATCTTTTAATCGGCGCCAAGCGCCCGCTGAAATTGGTCTTTTGCAAACTCGCCTTGCCTTAAGAGCCGCGCCTCTTGGCAGCAGGATTCCGCAAAATCCTCCACCGCGTCTTTCTAGAGACCGGGCGCCATGTCGATTATGTGGTGCCGCTGCTCGCCCGCGGCATTCAGGTAGGCGATGACAAATCTCGGTCCAGCACCCTTCTGCCATTGCGCGTATTCGTCAGCCGGAACGGTGAAGGTACCCACCAGGGCAGGCACTACCTTCTTGATGTGCGCGTTAAAGAGCAGCGTCACATTTGTGAATGGAACCTGCTCCTTCTCCCATTCGAAGGCCACTCCTTCGGGAGGAGTCACCAGGGAGCTCACCAGCGAGACAGTGGCGCCGGTCACGTTGGCCCCGCTATTGTTGAATAAGCGCAGCGACACCTGCACTTTCACGTTTCCGTCGTCCTGTACCGTGGCCTGCAGAATTCTGTAAACTCCGGTAAAACTGTGCACGCCGGCGGCCTGAGCGGCGAGCGCCAGGCAAAGCACAAGGCCGGCCAAACACAAATATTGAAACGAGCGTAAAACCCTGTGTTGCATAGTTCCTCCTTGAATCAGTTGACACAAATCCGGTGGATGTGGAACGTAACCCCAGCACGCTTGTCGCTATCGCTCGCGTGCGCGATTCAGAAACAAATATTTGGAAAGGGCCAGGGCAACCACGTTAGGTCAACGGCGTAACCGTAAGCGGGCTCCCAAGTCCCTTGGGGGGAGAGTCGGCGAATTATGCTGGGCGTGACTCTCGTTGTCAAGATGAAATAATTTTCATCTTGACAGGCGTTCTTTGTCAGATATCATGCGAGAGTTTCTCGGGTTTCAAACAATCTGCTGCGTATTCCGCGGTGCGAGCTGACCAGTCAATGGTTACAGCGGCTG
>JASHRB010000137.1 GCA_030037575.1 Candidatus Sulfotelmatobacter sp.
AACCGCAATCATCGGTTGATCCCAATGAGTTCAGAGGAATGAATTCCGCCGCCTCCAGCACGCGATCGCGCACTGCTTCCGGACTTTCGACCCGCGGATTGATCGGATCCGTGACACCCACGAAACACGTCTGGCCCTGTTTAATCAGGTTGCGGATCGTGCTCAACACTCGCTTTCGGTCGACTTCGCTCGCCAATTGAACATAAAAGCGCCCGACCTTCAGCCGAAACAATGCGGGCAGCAAACCTGTGTAGTCCACGTCGGCGCTATGAGTCGAATCCCGGTCCCCTCCGGGACAGGTATGAACTCCGATCTTCTGCCGCTCCGTTTCCGAAAAGTTCTCGAGGACGCGATTGTTAAGTTCGATAAACGAGTTCAATAACCCACCGGAAGGATCAAGTTTGAGCGCCAACCTGCCTTCCGTGAAATCGATTTGTACGCACGCAGCGCCTTGTTCCAGACAGTCGCCAACATCTCGTGCGGCATCTTGAATCAGATCCCTCAGGAATGCATCGCGGGGATACCCCGCCAGACCACTTTGCGGATACAGCAGGCTGAGTGCGGAGGCGGAGATTACGGCTTGTTTTACTGGCCGTCGGGCATGACGCTTGGCTGCCTGGAGATAAGACACAGCATGAACGCCATAGTGGAAAGGTCCTTCCGTCAGTCTCGGCAATTGGCGTGTATGGCCGTCCGCGAAAGGAATGACCACTCCGTCATTCGCAAGATTTGTGGCACCGGCCAGCGGATACGTCGCAAAGCTGGGTTTCGTTTGCTCACCGTCTGTTATGACCGGCGATCCGGTGTCCTCCATGCGTTTGATGGTGTCATGAAGAGCCTCCTCCTGAGCAGTGCGTAATTGATCGTCGGATATCTTTCGCTCAGCATGGTCCCGCATGGCCGCCAACAATTCAGGAGGGCGAGCGATGCTGCCAATGGGCTCGGTAGGAATCGGCATAGCGGATATTCAGACCAGAAGTTCCCGATGCCTGAGGTCACTTTACGGGAATCCGAGAAACCTTAATTGCCGCTGCGGAATAGCGGCAATACTAGAAAACCACTACAGACGACTTCTCAGCAGTCCGGGTAACTTGCTCGGCTCACGCGTCTGTGTACCTGAATCCAGACCAAATTACCTCAAAATTCTTTGAACCGATGGTGCGAACCCGTGGACCTGATTCTTGGCAGCACGTTTGAGGAAGAAGGCGAAACGACCGAACACACCGGGGAGGCCCGCTGCGAGCGGCATCCCTAAGTTGAACGGCGATGTAATCGGTCGATTACACTTGACCTATGTTCTCGATTCGTCCTTTGCCCGAATTCGCCGCCGGGCTCGACGGGTTGAAGGATGAGACGGTACGGCGTGATCGTCGCCAGAAGCAAACGATTGGAACGCGGTTTGATGGGAGACGTTCAGCCGGTGGGTGAGGGCGTTTCGGAGTTGCGCATCCGTTTGGGCGAGGGATGGCGTCTGTACTTCACCCCACGCGGGACGCATCTGAATTGTGCTGCTCGTGGGCGGCTCGAAAGGAACGCAGAGAAAAAGGACATCAAACGGGCCAAAGCACTGGCTGCATTACTTGGACTGAGCGGAGCAAAATCATGAGCAAACGCATCGAGGTCGCTGACCTGCCTGAGTTCGACGCTGCACACTATCTCGACAGTGAAACCGCCATCGCTGCTTATCTGACCGACATTCTGGAGGCCAACGTGCGGCTTTGCTGGCATCGGCGCCGGGGGACATTGCCCGTGAACATGGAATGACGGAGATCGCCAAGACAGCGGGGATCACGCGGGAAGCCCTGTACAAAGCCCTGCGCCCCGATAGTGTCCCGCGATTCGATACCGTGAGCCGAGTTGGCGCCGCGCTCGCGGTGCGACTGGTGGTCAGCCTGTCCATCCGCCTCCGAAGGAGTAGGACTTTGACCATTGTGCGACATTTCCTTAGCCAGGTCAGAGCCATGCGCGAACCGGCGAGGACAAAACCAGCCCGAAGGCGCCCGAAGCCGAGTCTCGGTGCGGGACTTCCGGAACAGCGCCCGCGTCGTCATACCCGGGGAGAAGACTTCCGTTCACTTTCGCCTCGATAGTGATGTGGTGGAATGGTTCATGGCTCATGGAAAGGGTCACTTTGCGCATGAACGCCGTTCTCAAGACATACGTTGAGGCTCAGAAACACTGAGCCTCCCCTGAGATGATTCTGGAGTCTCTCCAGCGATGGAGCTTTTTAGCAATGCGCATTGCAATTGTCTCCGACATCCACGGTAACCAGACCGCCTTTGAAGCAGTTCTCGCAGACCTGCGGCAAACTTCTCCAGACCTGGTTCTCCACGGCGGCGACCTCGCGGATACTGGATCAAGCCCCGTTGAGATTGTGGACCGCATTCGCAGTCTCGGCTGGCAAGGTGTGGCTGGCAACACGGACCAAATGCTTGCGACACCCGAGACGTTCGACGAATTTGCGAATCAAACACCCCAATTGCAATCGCTTTGGGCTGTGCTCCGGGAGATGGCGGCGGCCACCCGCGAGGCACTCGGAGAACAAAGACTCGCATGGCTACGGCGTCTGCCACTCGCTCAGCTTTGCGCTCCAATTGCACTTGTCCATGCCAGCCCTGAAAACCCCCTGGCGCGCACCAGGACCGGAAGCCAGCGACGATGAATTGCAGTTCCTTTACGGCTCGCTCGCCCAGCCGGTTGTTACCTACGGGCACATTCATCGTCCCTACATTCGTAGCGTTTCAGGAATGATTCTCGCCAACGCAGGCAGTGTTGGTCTTCCTTACGATGGTGATTGCCGAGCTTCCTACCTGCTGATTGACGAGTCCAGACCAGAAATCCGACGGGTGGAGTATGACATCAATAAAGAACTCGGCGCTCTGTCCCGCAGCGGTTTTCCTCATGCTGATTGGGTGGCAAGAACCCTAGAGAGCGGTTCCTCCCAAATGCCGTAGTGACACCGAGCGGCGCCTGACGGTCGTGAAGGCAAGCCGATGCAGGATCTGCGGTTCGACGTACCGGCGATTGGAATCTGCTCGATTGAAAACATGCAGGCGGCGGAGGCGACCTGCCTGGCGCTGGAGGCGCACCGGAGGCCTGATCTCCGATCGGGAGGGCGCGCGCGCGCAGGCTGACGCCGCCGGAGTTGCCGTAGTCGCCCTCGAAAACGGATAATGGTCGGGCGCGGCAGGATGAGTGTTTTGGGGATTAGGGGTTGGGTTGCGCGCGCGCAGCCTGTGAATTCTGAAGGAGGAGGGATTGTTATGTGGAAGACTTCGGCAGTTGTGGTTGCCATCGTCGCCGTTCTGGTGGTCGCCGGCTTCGTCCTCCAGCGCAGCTTTGCTGCCGATAACGCGCCCATGCCGGAAGTGGGTCAGGCAGCGCCGACATTCACGCTGCCGAATCAGGAAGGCAATGCCGTCGATCTCGGCAGCTACCGCGGCAAGTGGGTCGTCCTGTACTTCTATCCGAAGGACATGACGACGGGCTGCACGATCGAGGCGCACAACTTCCAGCGCGATCTGGACAAGTACAAAGCGCTGAGCGCGGTGATTCTGGGCGTAAGCGTCGATACGGTCGACAGCCACAAACAGTTTTGTACGAAGGATTCGCTGCGCTTCACGCTGTTGGCTGATCCGGATAAGAAAGTGGTGCAGCAGTACGGGTCGCTGGGTAACTTTGGCCCGATGCGGATTGCGATGCGCAACACCTTCCTGATCGATCCGACCGGAAAGATCGTGAAGGTGTGGACGAAGGTCGATCCCAATGTGCACAGCGCGGATGTTCTCTCCGCACTGGCAAGCCTCGAAAAGCAGGGTTGATTAAGAGGGATTATAGGTAGGGATTAGTGGTTAGCAAAGGCAGGCAGCGCTTTGTCCGCGTCGGCGTGTAGAAATGCGATGTGGGAGAGTCGCAGGCTGTTTTTCGTTGCCGACTCATCGCTCGGGAGCGGGCGAATTATGGGCGGCGGTGTACGCTCTTACGCGCGAAGTTCCGCCAGAAGAGCTCTAAACCCTGATCCGTAAACTCTAATCTAAAGTCACTCATCCTTCACCGGCGTGATGGGGTGTCTATTTTCGGGGGCGTTGCATATCATAGGTAGACGTCATGTAAAGATGGCGCCGCGCGGGCGTGGCGGAATGGCATACGCAGCGGACTTAAGGAAAACTTGAGTGCTCGCCCGGGAAACCGGCGATGCAGAACTGC
>JASHRB010000138.1 GCA_030037575.1 Candidatus Sulfotelmatobacter sp.
GTGGACATCTCTGTGGAAGACAATCGTCCCCAAGTCCGGGCTGTTGAATTCGTCTGGCGCGACTGGTGCCAACTTGACTGATAGATTCCATCCCGCACGAAGCCGCAAACCGTCCTTCTCGGCAGAGAGGTTGTAGGCGGCATCGAGCTCGCTGCTTTTGTACACACCGGCGTAAGTGGACAGATCGGCCTCGGTCAGGTGCGGCGCTTGGATTCGATTGCCGGAGAAAAATGTTTCGCCGTCCATGACCAGGGTAGCCGTCATACCGCGGTTGGAGTGATCGAACGTGATGGTGCCGGTTCCCAGGTCCCGGAATTGATTTGCACCAATGCGGGGCAGGATGCCGCCCCATGCCATCAGATTGCCGCCCGAAGCGGTGAACGAATAAAGAAAATGCCGCTGCGGATCCAGGTATTCGCCGGTGAATTGGCTGGGGTCGGGAAAGCGAGAATTTGATACCTCGATCGCGCTCCCTGCCTGCTCGAGTTCTTTTGCCAGATAGACGTCGGCAACTTGCCGTGAAAGAGAGCTGGTGTCCGCGCTGGACACGTTACACAGGCACACCACGGTGAACTTCTGATCCGGGAAACGGATGATTTCGCTCCGGTAACCGAACAGAGAGCCACTGTGGTCCACAACCGGCAGCCCGCGATAATCGGTGAGTTCCAGACCAAGCGCATAGCCAATGGTTTTGCCCTTGTTGAGCTGGCCTGGCCTTTCCAGCTCTCGGATGAGCGTTCCCTTCCCCAGCTTGTTGTCATAGAAGTTGCTGTCCCAGGCGAGCAGATCATCGACCGTGCTCATCAGGCCGCCGGCTCCGACCAGATCGAAGTTCGTGGACCAGTCCACTGTGAATTTGCCGTCCGGGCCAGGATCGTATGCGGAAACGCGGCCCGGCACGACCAGGGTGTGATCGTCGTAGAAGCGAGTGTGCGTCATGCCCAGCGGCCGAAAGATGTTCTCTTCGGCGAACTGGGCCAATGATTTGCCGGTTGCGCGATGGATCGCTTCGGCGAGCAGAAAGTAGTTGGTGTTGCTGTACAGGAACGCGTCACCGGGAGGATTATTCAGACCCTTCTGGCGGACGATGAGGGCGATCATTTCGTCTTTCGAATGCCGGTCGGACGCGTCCCGTCCGGAGAGGTAGAGCAGAGTTTCGAAGTCCCGCAGCCCGCTGGTGTGGTGCAGCATTTGCCGTAACGTGATGGGGCGGCCGTAATCGGGCAGTTCGGGGATATATTTGCGAACATTGTCGTCGAGAGAAAGGAATCCTTGTTCAGCGGCTAAAACGATGCTGGCGGCGGTGAACTGCTTGGAGACCGATCCCAGGTAGAAAACCGACTCCGGTGAAAGGGGAACGTCGAGCTCGAGGCCGCCTTCGCCATAGCCCTGGCGATAAATGAAGGTTCCGTTGTGGATCACGCCCAGGGCGCAGCCGGGAGAGCCGGGCTTATTGAAAGCAGCGAAGATACGATCCACACGCGCGCCATTCGATGGCGGAGGCGGCCCGGAGGCTTGGACCAGCAATCCGACAGAAAGAGCGATTGGGGCGAATCGCATGACGGCGGTCTTCTCTCAATTCTTATACCCGAGATGTCCCAAGCTGTGGATGACGTGTCGGGTACTCAGGTACAGAGCAGCACGCAAATCAAAGGAGTCGTGAGAAAACGGCAAAGAAACGCACAAACCCAGAAACGGCGCGACAGACTCGGACTTCAAACCGGGGATATGGGAATCCGCTTGAAAGGTCGGTTGTGCTTCCGCACCAGTGCTCTGACAGCGCTTCAGTATGGCGCGGGATCGTGGTCCTCCGCCGCCGATCCGCGATCCTCCAACTCCGCCATGATTTGAGCACCGGCACTGGTTCCGACCAGCTCTGCGCCCGCTTCGACAAGGTCGCGAACCTGTTGCGCGGTCTTAATTCCCCCGGAGGCTTTGATGCGAACGCGCGGCGGGGCCAGCCGGCGAAGAAAAGCAATCTCCTCCGGAGTAGCCACGCCGACTGCACCGCCGCTGGCGTTCTTCAGGTACGCGACACCGGCATCGACGCTGAGAAGCACCGCGCGTTCTTTCTGCTGTGCATTCAGGAGCGGAAGCTCCAGCATGATTTTTACCGGAACCTTGCCGGCAGCCTTCACCACACATTTGATATCGTCTGTGTAATCTCGCTCCATCCCCGAGAGAAGAAACCCGACATTCGGCATCAGATCCACCTCCTCGGCTCCGTTCTCGACGAGTTGCTTGGTCTCGCAAGCTTTGCCTGCGCTAGTCATGGTCCCGTACGGCAAATCGACGAACGAAGCCACTCTTACTCCGGTTCCATGGAGAACTTCGGCAGTCCTCTTCACCCAGGCCGGCGGAATCATGGCGGCTTGGAAATGATACTTCAGGCATTCTGCAATGTGCTGTTCCCATCGCGCCCGTGTCAGAGTATTCGAAATGATGGTGGACTGAATCCGGCTCGCTAAGCGCAACTTTTCCGCCTGGAATTCAGAACTGTTTTGGGGCTTGCTCATGATGAAGGTTCATCTCTTTTCGCATGACTCAGGGAGAACAGCCAATCCGGAGCTCTCAGGTTGCGCTGTTGATAGAAGCGTACAACTTCCTGGCGCCTCGGTAAGGCTGGAATTACGCCTTCCTTGGTGACCGCCAGGCCGCCGGTGACCACAGCAAAGCCGACTGCGGATTCGAGGCTCTCGCCCGATCCGAGCGCGGTCGCTAGCCCGGCGTTGAAGGCGTCTCCCGCGCCCGTCGTGTCGGCGGCATCGAGCTCGATCGCGGGAACGTGTTGGCACGATGACGCTGTCACAATCAGGGCGCCACCCTCGCCCAACGTCATAACCACGGTTCTGACGCCGAGCCGAAGCAGGTCGCCAGCCAGCTGTTGCGGTTCCGTTCCGGCTTCCGGACTTCGGCCGGTGAGCACTTTGGCCTCGGTCAGGTTGGGCGTGAGAACATCGACCAACTGCAGCACGGAAATGGGCAATGAACGGACCGGTGCGGGATTGAGAATGGTCAGCGCGCCATTCGCCCGTCCGCAGGCGAGAGCCGCCTCGGCGGCCGCCACGGGAATTTCGAGCTGCGTGAGCACAACGGCCGCGTTCTTCATGGCAGACTTACTTTGCGCAACCTCGGCAGCCGACAGGAGTTCGTTGGCTCCCGGATCCAGCGCGATCGAGTTGTTGCCGGTGCCTTCCTCCACCAGGATAAAGCCCACGCCGGTGGGTTCTGAGTTGGTCTGGTGAACGAATGCCAGGTCGATTCCCTCTTGGCGATAAAGCTGCAGAGCCATTTCTCCAAAACTGTCTTTGCCGATGCGAGCAATGAAGCAAACCTCGGCTCCAAGCCGGGCGCAACCAACGGCTTGATTCGAGCCCTTGCCGCCGTACTCTGGCCGATATCCCCAGCCTAATACCGTCTCACCCGGTCGGGGCAGGCGTTTTACTTTCAGGGTCAAGCCGGTGGCATAGCTGCCGACCACGGCGATACGAGGAATGCTCAACGCGGAGTTCTCCCGTGCATCAAATTGGAGGCCTGCGACTCAAATCGCTATTCTCTCGGAGGACGGGTCATCAGGCCGATGTAGATCTTGTAGAATTTCTCGGCATCGATGTCGAACTGAACATTGGCCAGGCGTAAGTACGGTGGAACTTGCGCAGTGGAGGACCAGAAGATTGTCTTGCCGTAACCGGCGCCGTGATCGACATCAATGTCCACATAGAGCCTTTCCTGACCGGTGATGATGGAAGGATCGATGAGAGCAA
>JASHRB010000139.1 GCA_030037575.1 Candidatus Sulfotelmatobacter sp.
GCATTTGCGTCGCACCCACATAAGAGGCTCCCATCATGCCGACTTTCCCATCGCAATAGGGAAGAGCCGCGGCCCACTCCACGGCATCGTAACCATCGGCCTGCTCATGCTCGAAGGGGTACCATTCGCCCTCGGACGTGTAACGTCCGCGAACATCCTGAAGAATCACCACGTACCCGCGCGGGACCATCCTGAAGACCGGAGAAACCGCCCAGTCGACGCTCTTGTCGTAGGGAGTGCGCATGAGAATGACGGGAAATTTATCCGCAGATTTTGGCCGGTAAATGTCGGCATAAAGAATCACGCCGTCGCGTGTTTTCATCGGAACGTTATGCTGAATCAGAATCTCGGTCGATGCCGAGACCGGCATTTGCGCGCGGGCCAATTTCGCCGCACGGGGGCAACACAGCGCGAAAATGAAGCTGCCGGCACATATGAATAGTCGAGACCAGAAACTGTGCATGCTTGTGCCTCCTGCCGCAAAGCGGCCGAAGAGGCCTCGCGCGGCGGTCGACCGCCATTATTTTTTATTTTGCGAATCGGTGCAAGGCATGGCCGGAATTGCGGGACCTTGCTGCTTCTCTTCCCCCGACCGCTGCTAACACAACTCGGTTTTGAGGAGCAGCGTATGGTAGAGGTCGAGGCGGGACCTGTGAAAGTAATAGGCCGATCCGGCCAGATATAAACGCCACATTCGATACTTTAATTCGCCCACCATTCGTTTTGCGGCCGGTTCCTGAGCTTCCAGACGCCGCAACCAGTGCCGCAAGGTGAGCCGGTAGTGCTCGCGCAGGTTCTGAACATCCCGGACCTCGAAGCCCGACTTCTCGGCATGTCCGAGCAATTCGGAGATGGGCACCAGTTCGCCGTCGGGGAAGATATACAAGTCGGTAAATGTCGGAGTGGAATCGACCGCGCGAGTGCCGGCGCGCGCGATTCCAGAGTTCAGAAACATTCCGCCCGGTCGTAGCAGGCGAAATACCCGGCGAAAATATTCATCGAGGTTTTTCTCGCCCACATGTTCGACCATGCCAATGCTGACGATTTTGTCAAAACTCTCAGGTCCGGTGAGATCACGATAGTCAAGCAGGCGAACCTCGCAGCGCTGGCTAAGGCCATCTTCGCGGATGTGCTCTTGCGCCCATTGCAACTGCTTGCTGCTCAAGGTGATGCCCAGAGCGCGGACGCCATATTCGCGTGCGGCAAAGCGGACGAGACCACCCCAGCCGCATCCCATATCGAGAAGTCGCTCACCCGGCTGGAGAGAAAGTTTGCGGCAAACGTAGTCCAGCTTTTTCTGCTGGGCTCCGTCGATGTCGGCGTCCGGCTGCTCGAAGTACGCGCAGGAGTACTGCATGTTTTGGTCAAGCCACAGCGCGTAGAAGTCATTGGAAACGTCGTAGTGATAGCCAATGGCTTGGCGGTCGCGCTCTCTCGAGTGCACACGGCCGCGGAGATGCACTCCGTAGCACGGAATGTGGACGGACTTGGGCACAGGAACCGAGAGCAACATGCCCATCAGGCGCAACTTTTCGGTGCCGCTCCATTGCTTCTCGATGAGATAGTCGGCCAGAGAGAACACCGCTTCCATGTCACCTGCGATGTCAAAGTCTTCGCAGCAGTAAGCTTGGGCGAGGGCAACTTGACGATTGGAAGAAAAAATTGCAACCCTCAGCGCCTCCGGGTGGTTGATCCTCCATGTAAAACGCGGGCAGACGTTCTTCTGGGCGGGCCAGTACGTTCCATCCCACAGTTCAACCGAGAAGTCCCGCGGTCGAAGGTCGCATAGAAGTGACTGGACAAACCTCAAAACTTTCTTAGAATCGTCCTGCACCCTGTAGGTTGTTGCTGCCATAGTGGCCACTGGGCAGAAGCAATGTCTCGCATGCTTAGATTCCTAATATTTCGGTCGAGTTTACTGGAAACGGAAGTCTGACCCCAGACCAGGGCCCGCCACCACCAGCCTGTCGAGCGCTGCCTGCCGGAATTGGCAATCCCCGCCGCAACGTTTACCATGTCACCCGTGGCTCGCGAAACCGTGGTCGATCATCGTCAGGAAATTTTGCGCACGGCCGCGCGCTTGTTCCAGCAGCGCGGCTACGACGCCACCTCCATGAACGACATTGCGGCTGCGCTCAAGTTGAGCAAGGGCGGTCTTTATCATCATTTTCAGAGTAAAGACGAAATCCTGTTCGAGATCATGAACCACGCGATGGAAATTACCCAGGAGCGCGTCGTCAAACCCGTGCATGGCATCGTCGATCCGGAAGAACGATTGCGAGCTTTGATTCGCCGGCACATTGAGGTCGTGCTCAGCCCGCAGGACCGAGAAATCACGGTGATGCTGCATGAGAACCATCCCTTGCCGCCATCGCTGCGCAAGCGCATCAATGCGCGCAAAAAAGAATACGTGCACTTCCTGGAGCGGTTATTGGCCGAGGTGCAACAGAAGAGGAACGAGAAGAATCCAAAGACCTGGGAGACTCAAACGAAATCGCATTTCGCGAAGCGGCGGGTCAGCCCGCGGGCCGCGGCTTTTGCTCTGCTCGGGATGATCAACTGGATCTATCAGTGGCACAAACCGGAAGGCGAGCTGCAGGCGCAGAATCTGATTCCGCAATTTACGGATTTGGTTTTCGGAGGAATCTTCGCGTGAAGACCTTGTTTACCAGCTTGCCTGAAGTCGAGCAGCAGCGCATCGCCAGCGGCAAATCATATCGCGAATTTCTGCGCGTGCCGTCAATGAGCGCAGGCGTGTACGTCCTCGCTGCCGGAGCTGTCGACCGGCAGAAGCCGCATGGGGAAGATGAAGTCTACTGCGTCTTGCGAGGTCGGGCGCGAATCCAAGCCGGATCGGAAGACCGCGAAGTCTCAGCCGGCAGCCTGATCTTCGTGGCCGCTGAACTGGGACATCGCTTTTACGACATTCAAGAAGAGCTGGCGGTGTTGGTTCTGTTTTCCCCTGCCGAGACCTGAGGGTCCTCTGATTTCATGAAGGTTGAAATTGTCCAGCTGCAGCCGGCCGACTGGCCGTTTGTTCGGGAAATCTGTGGGCGAGGGCGTCGCGACCGGCGATGCGACCTTCGAAACCGAGCTTCCCCAAGGGGAGCGGTGGCATCGGGCTCACCGCAAAGATTGTCGTTGGATCGCGCGTGAGGGGGAGCGGGTGATCGGTTGGGCCGCGCTCAGTGCGGTTTTCGCAGGCGCGTTTACTGCGGGATGGCGGAGGTTTCCGTGTGGGTGGCCGGGGCAGCGCGGGGGACGCGGAGTGGGCAAAATGCTGCTGCAGGATCCGGTGCGGGAATTGGAGAGAAGCGAAATCTGGAGGCTGCAAGCGGGAGTTTTTCCCGAATGCCGCCAGCATAGCTCTGCGTAAAGCCTGCGGGTTCGGCCAAGTCGGAGTAAGGCGGAAAATCGGGAAGTTTGGCGATTGGTGGAGGGACATGCTGCTACCAGAAGGCCGCAGTTCTTGAGTCGGAATCTGAGGGCTTTTCTCCCGAGTTGCTGGCCAGCGCGGGTCTCGGCGCAATCCAATAGGTTTCTTCCTTGATGTCCGCTCGCTCGACAAAACCACGGCGCTTCAGGATGGTTTTGCTGTTTGTAATCATATCGGGATGCCCGCAGAGATAAGCGCGCGTGTTGGTCCGATCGAGATCCCACACATCGAGGTATTTCTCCAGCACATCATCGGCGCGGCCGGTTTCGCCCTGCCAGTCGGCGTGCTCCCGCGGTCGGCTCAGCGTGGGAACGTAGGCCAGCCACGGCAGATCGCCTGCCAAACCGGTCAATTCATCCTTATAGCCAAACTCCCAGGGGTGGCTGGCGCCGTGGAGCAGATACAGCCGGTGCGAGCCATCGAAGCGGTCGTGTTTCCAATCCTCGGCGAGCGCGCGCCCATAGCTGAGGAATGGCGCCACCCCGGTTACGGTCGACACCAGCAGATGGTTGTGGCGACCGTCGCTCGTCTGCAGCGTGAACCTCCCCTTAGGGATTTTCCTCATGAGCATTTCGTCACCGGGCTGCAGTTTGTGGAGCAGGGGAGTGAGCTTCCCGTGGGGCACAAGTTCAAGGAAAAATTCGAGTTCCCTTTCCGAAGGCGATGACGCGATCGAATATGGACGCTCGATTCGTCTGCCCTCGACCTCCAGTCCAAGCGTGGCAAATTGCCCGGGGGTGAAGTTGAAGCGCTCGCCGGGGTCAATTCGGAACCGCCAGAGATCGCGAGCCAAGTCGACCCGTTCGGCCAGGCGGGCACGATAGAATTTTTCCCCAGCAGTCAGCATCGCCGAAACTTTGTCGCTCCTTAAGAAACTCGGGCGGCAGCGCCAAGCGGCATGCAGCCACGTTGGTCTATAGTCCTTCAGATGATTTGTGGCGGAAAAAGATTGTTCAAGCCCAGCGACATCCGCGCCCTTTCATTGGGCAAGAACCAGAAGCACGAACGTACCGGGAACGATCGATGGACGTGGATGCGGATTGTCCGCTGTCGCGGGCGGGGGTGGTGCGAATTCGCCCGTGACTACATAGACGTTGTGCGTTTTGGAATCGAGCGCCATAGTGCGCGCACCCTTTCGGGTGGGCACGGTTTCCGCCAGGCTGAACTTATGGGGTGATTCTTCGCGAATTACCGATAAAACGCCTTCGCCACACGAAGCGAAAGCCAACCCTGTTCCAGGGTCGAACCGGGTTGCATCTACGCCCTCGCCGATCGCAGGCGTGGCCAGCACTTTGCCGGTGTCGGCGTTGACCACGGCCATCATCTTGTTGTCACACCCGGCAAACAGGCGACGGTGTTCTCGGTCGATGGAGAGTCCGCTCGGTTCCTGGCAGGGTGCCAGCGGCCAGGTGGCTTTGACTTCAAGTTTTTTCGCGTCGATCGCGGTGAGTTCGCTCTTGTCCTCGATGTTTACGAAAATTTCTCCCCGGCCGTCGCTGGCCGCGAACTCGGGCTTGCCCTCGAGCTTAATCGTCGTCAGCACGCTGCCATGGGTGGCGTCGATTGCGGTGGAATCGTGGCTGCGACCGTTGAAGGTAAACACGCGCTTGGTGGCCGGATCGTAGACGATGGCGTCAGGGTTGTCGCCCGCTTTGACTTTGCCGCTGGTGGCGAGGGTTTTGAGGTCGAAAATGCTCACGGTTCCTTCCCGTCCGTTGCTCGTGAAACCCCGACCCAGTTCCGGCGCGAGGGCGATGCCGTGAACCCCGGGCGTGTCGGGAATATCACCCACCTGTTTGCCCGAATCAAGATCGAGCACAATCACGTGCGTGGATCGCGATATATAAAGATGGCGCGCGGAAGAGTCAGCAGTCAGATAATCCCAACCGCCCTCGCCGCCGATTTTGTAGGTCTTGACCACCTTATATCCTTGGCCGGCGGCGGCCACCGTAACCGCCATCACCAGCAGAATGAGCGGCACCAGCCCCCGCACAAGCGTTCTCGTAAATCCGCATTCGGGAGCGATGATTCTCATGCACATGGGGAGTTACCTCGAACTCTTCCGGCTTCGCCCGAGCGAAGCTGCGATGCAGATTTGGCGGTTGATCATGACTGAGAATTGAGGATAGTTTGCCACCAAGACCCGGAATGACTTTACCGCATTTCTGACCTAGGCGAACGATTGTACCGGTTTTGTCATGAGAAGCGGAGAGAGGGGCGCTCGAACCGGTTACGTCCTTCCGGCGGATGCGCCGATAGAAGCCGGGAGCGGGGAACTGCCGGGATGCTGGAGAGAGTTCTCGATTGCCGATCCAAGTCGGGAGGTCATGGTCTCCAACAGATTCAGATCATCTTTCGTGAAGCCGTCCGGGTTCGCGCGATAAAGCGCCAGCACCGCAACCACGCCCGATCTGCCTTTGAGCGGCGCCGCCAGTGCCGAACGCAGGGTGCTGTATTTGGTGGGATTGTTAAGATAGCCCGGTTCAACCGAAGGGTTGCCGTTCAGGATTGCCTTCGAGTTTTGCGCGACCCAGCCCGAAAGGCCTTCGCCCACTGGAATTCTCAAAGATGAAAACAACCGGGAGCTCTCCCCGCTGACAAATTCCGGGACCAGCGTCTTGCCCCTTACAACAGAAACCGACATCGAATCGTGTGGAATGAGACGCCTGATCCTGACAGCCAGTAGCGAACAGATATCCTCCAGGCTCAGCAGCTGGCCCAGCTTGGCAGTGAATTCTGAGAGCGTTTCCATTTCTTTTCGTGCGGCCGATCTCAACTCCTCGCGGCCCTTGGCCGGCGAGGAGCCTGCCGCAACCGGTTCGGTAGACTCCGCGAAACCCGCATCGGGAGCCAGTCCGCGCTCTACCTTAATGCCGGTCGATAGTTTAGGAGGAGCTTGCCGCGGTTGCTCGTGCGCCAGTTTCTCCAGTTTTACATAGCGGGAGCACAGAATTTCCACCACCCGCGGGTCAAAACTGATGCCCGACTCGGAGACGACTTTGGCCATGGCTTCATCGAGCGGCAGCGCCCTGCGGTATTGGCGATCCGACGCCAGCGCATCGAGACAATCGACCGCCGCCAGAATTCGCGCGCCCATGGGGATGGCTTCTCCTCGCAGACCGTTCGGATAGCCGCTGCCGTCCCATTTCTCGTGGTGAGCTCGCACGATCGGAACTACGGGATAAGGAAA
>JASHRB010000140.1 GCA_030037575.1 Candidatus Sulfotelmatobacter sp.
GGTCCGTCGCTCGGGACCGACTCGATCCGCCACGGCGTGACCGCAGCCATCATCGGCATGTTAGCGGTGCTGATCTTCATGCTGATCTATTACCGCGCCGCCGGTATCAACGCCGACGTTGCCTTGCTGTTGAACCTGATCATTCTGCTCGGCTTCATGGGCTACTTCGAAGCCGTGCTTACCCTGCCCGGAATTGCCGGCGTGATCCTTACCGTTGGTATGGGCGTGGATTCGAACGTGCTGATTTTCGAGCGCATCCGCGAAGAACTGCGCAACGGCAAAACCCCGCCATCGGCTGTAGATCAGGGTTTCAGCCATGCCTGGATCACCATCGTCGATACGCACGTGACCACGATCGTTTCGGCGGCGATTCTGTTCATCTTCGGCACCGGGCCGGTGAAAGGATTTGCGGTTACCCTGACTTTTGGCTTGTTGGCGAACTTGTTCACCGCGGTCTTTGTCTCGCGCGTTATCTTCGATTGGGTTTTGAGCCGCAAGCAGCGTGGCGAGGCGCTAAGCATTTAATAAAACAGGTGGCAAAAGCTACACAGCTTTCAAGGTTTCAAAGCACCAGCCGGCGTACGCAATTGAAAACCTTGAAACTTGAAACCTCTGAAACCTTGAAACTGGGAGTTGGTCTTGGAGTTTTTTCATAATCCCAACATAGATTTTCTTGGCAAGAAGTGGTACTTCCTCGCTTTTTCGCTGGTGTTCAGCGCGGCTGGAGTATTTTCCATGCTCTTCTGGCACCACATTCCATACGGCGTCGACTTCCGCGGCGGGACGCTGGTGTATGTCAAGTTCTCGCACCCGCCGAACGACAATGGGCTTCGCGCCGCGATGGACCGCTCCGGACTGCACAACGCCAAGATTCAGCGCTATGACGTTCCGTCCAACAATGAGGTCTTAATCGATCTCGACGTACAGGAAACCAGCGAACAGGCCCTCGATCGGGGAAAGACTCGAATTATCAACGCGCTTGAAACCAGCGCCCCCGCGGGAAAACAGGATCTCAACAATGCTCCCGTCCTCAACATCAAGAATTATCTGATGGATAAAGATCCTCTCCACCTGGGCTCCGACGCCGATCAAAAATATAGCCAGCAGGCGCAGGCCGTCGTCGATACCCGCGACAAGACGCTCGGCGGCGTGCTCAGCTCCTTCGATCAGTTAAAAGGCCCCGTCGATCCGGCGGTGGTGGCGGTCTTGCCGGACGCTTTCTTCCTGTCGGATTTCGGGGTGCGCAATGTCGAAATCGTCGGGCCGCAGGTGGGCGCTCAATTGCGCCGCCAGGCGCTGCTGGCCACAGTGTATTCGCTGGCGGGCATGCTGATTTATCTGGGCTTCCGCTTTGAGTGGATTTACGGGGTCGCCGCCGTCATCACCGTGTTTCACGACACTCTCATTACCGTCGGTGCGTTCTCGCTCCTCCACAAGGATATTTCGCTTACCGTGATCGCCGCGATCCTTACCCTCATCGGCTACTCGAATAACGACACCATCGTGGTTTTCGACCGCATTCGCGAGAACATTAAGCTCATGCGCCGCGAGAAACTGGCTGATATCGTCAATCGCAGTATCAATCAAACCTTGAGCAGAACCATCTTGACAGCGGGCTTAACCTTTCTTACTGTACTTGCACTTTATTTGTTTGGCGGCGAAGTGCTGCGCGGTTTCAGCCTGGCGCTGGTAATCGGCATCTTGATCGGCACGTATTCTTCGATCGCGATTGCGGCTCCGATTCTGGTTGCCTACCAGGATTGGAGGATTTCTAAGGGAAAAAGAGCGGTCGCGATGCCGGCGCGGGCGAGGTAGCCGCCTCGTTCTCGCCGCCCGGCTGGGCATTGCCGGCTGGTGGGCGGGTTTTACCAGGGTTTTAGGTACTTGGGGGTTGTTTTGCGTGGCGCCGCTGGGCAGGGCGGCTGAGTCGGGGAGCAAAGTCGGCCCGTCCGGTGTCTAAGTTGAGGTAAGCTCTTGACGCGGGAGAATTGTCATGTTTGAAGATAGCCTTCTCGAGTCCGGCGGACGACTCAAAACGAAGCGGGGTCGAACCACGACCTTCGCGATTGTTCTGGAGATTGTAGCCATCGGCGTCATGGTCCTGATGCCTCTGATTTTTACCGAGGCCTTGCCCAAGCAGCAGCTGATGACCTTTCTGGTCGCCCCGCCCCCGCCACCTCCGCCGCCCCCGCCCGCCGCCGCTCCGGTGCACGTGGTCCGGCAAATTCAAACCGATATCGTCAACGGTGAGCTGCGTACCCCCACCAAAATTCCTCAAAAAATTCAGATGATCAAGGAAGATGAAGCTCCCCCACCGATGGCCCCAGGCGGTGTGGTGGGCGGCGTTCCCGGTGGGATTCCAGGCGGCCAAATGGGCGGGGTGATCGGGGGAATCATCAGTTCGACCCCGGTTGCCGTTCCCAAAGTGGCTACGCCCCAGCGCATTCGGGTTTCGCAGGGCGTTTCGCAAGGCTTGCTGATTCGCAAAGTGAACCCCACCTACCCGCCCTTGGCCCGGCAGGCTCGGATTCAAGGTACGGTGATTTTGCGGGCGGTAATCTCCAAGGATGGGTCCATCGAAAACCTGCAGCTGGTGAGCGGACATCCAATGCTGGCGCCGGCAGCGATTGAGGCGGTAAAGCAATGGAGGTACAAGCCTTACCTGCTGAACGGAGAGCCGGTCGAGGTGGATACGGAGGTTCAGGTGAATTTCACCCTGTCCGGCGGTTAGAGAAGTCCGGCGGTCGGGGGAGCTCGATCGAACGTTGTCGGCCGACTTTTCTGTTTGCAGGAACACGCTGAGCCTGCCAGACGAATGGCAAGGCAGGTAAATTTCGCATCAAAGTGAAAAAGAAATCCCGAGGAGGCAAAGCAACTCATGTTCGCAGCTAATTTCGCAGCAGCAGCCATCGTCAGTCATGTTCCTAGGGCAGCCGCCTGGATTTTGCAGGAGGGTGGCGGAGTAGGGTGGGACCCGATTTCGCTATGGCACCAGATGGGTATCGTAGCCAGGCTGGTGTGCATCGCCCTGTTCATTATGTCGGGGTGGTCGATCGGCGTTATGATCGATCGCTGGATGGCATATAACGCGGCGCGCAAGCAGTCTCGTGCCTTCGCGCCGGCGGTTGCCGGAGCCTTACGCGATGGACGCATTGATGAAGCCATCAAGGTGGCCGAGCGCAACAAGAAGAGCCATTTGGCCAAGGTGGTCACCGCCGGTCTGATGGAATTCAAGGCCCACCAGGATAGCCCCGGCGCCATCCCCGGGGAAACCATCGAAGCTTCCAAGCGGGCCCTGGAACGTACGGAAGCCATCGTCCACGCCGAACTGAAGCGCGGTCTGGGCGGTCTGGCAACCATTGGCTCGACCGCTCCATTCGTTGGCCTGTTCGGCACCGTGATGGGCATTCTGAACGCCTTCAAAGGCATTTCGCAGGAGAAGGCCACCGGTCTGGCCGCCGTCGCCGGCGGTATTTCCGAAGCGCTGGTAACCACCGCTTTCGGGCTGCTGGTCGCGATTCCAGCCGTCATGATGTTCAACTACCTGACCGGTCGTGTGGAAGCATTCGACGTGGAAATGGATAATTCGTCCAGCGAACTGATCGACTACTTCCTCAAGCGGCGCGACGTTCGCCGCTCGTAGCCGTAGCGCCCCGGCGGCGCCCGGCCCCTGGCCGGCAACCGCCTCCCGCTAGGCTTGCTGTGAGTTGCTGATCCGGCGCTGAGCGTGCCAGCGCCGGGCCTCCTAACTTCTCTACGAATGCTTTACGGGCAGTCGGCCGCGCTGGCCTCGGCGGCCTATGGAGAAATTAAAGTTATGGCATTAGCCAAGCGAAACGAAGGAGCCAAGGTCAACTCCGACATCAATGTCACGCCCATGGTCGATGTGATGCTGGTGCTGTTGATCATATTCATGGTCATTACCCCCATGTTGCAGAAGGGCGTAAGCGTGGATATGGCCAAGGTCAATAACCCCACGCCCATGCAGGACGCGGATAAGGAAGACGCCCTGCTGGTGTCGATCATGAGGAACGGGGACGTATTCTTCGGTTCGGACAAGATCACCCCAGACGCCTTGACCGGCAAGGTGAAGGACCGCCTGACCAATCGCACCGACAAGCGAGTCTACGTGAAAGCCGATGCGCGCGCGCACTACGGCAACGTGGTGCAGGTAGTCGATGCCGTGCGTGCCGCCGGCGTCGACGATCTGGGATTGCTCACCGACCAACGCAAGACCACTCCAACCGCACCGCCCGTTGCTCCAACCACTGCAGGCGGGCAATAAGGGAGATCCATTATGGGAATGGCAGTCGGCCCAAGCGGGGGCCAAAGCGCAAACATTAACGTAACTCCGCTGATTGATGTGTTGCTGGTGCTGCTCATCATTTTCATGGTGATCACGCCCCTTACGCCCAAGGGCCTGGATGCACTGGTTCCTCAGCCCCCACCGCCAAATCAGAAGCAGCAGAGTACGCCGGACCGCACCATCGTGGTGCAGTTGATCGATCGCGGCAACGGGCAGGATCCCGGCCTGAAGATCAATCAGGAAGATGCGACCTGGGACAACCTCGAGGGCCGGCTGGCCGATATCTACAAAACCCGCGC
>JASHRB010000141.1 GCA_030037575.1 Candidatus Sulfotelmatobacter sp.
AGCCGCGCGCCACACCCTCTCCGCCAATGTGCAATTCTCCAGGAAGGCCAAGCGGAAGCAAGCGTTTGGAGCTATCCAAAACATACAGTTTGGTGTTGGAGATGGGCTCTCCAATATCAACCTGCCTTTCACCCATTTTCAAGTGACTGGCCGCGGACCAAATGGTGGTCTCTGTAGGCCCGTACAAATTCCAGACGGAGGAACTGCGCTGCAATAGATCGTTGGCCAAATCCGCTGGCAATGCCTCGCCCCCGCAGAGAACCTTGATTTGGCTGTCGCCTGGCCAACCTGCATCGATGAGCACGCGCCAGGTGGCAGGCGTGCCCTGCATTACGGTTGGGCGGCAGGAATTCATCAGTTGCAACAGCTCCCGCCCGTTTTGGGCGGCGGTGGAACTTGCCAGAACCACCCGCGCTCCACAGATCAGAGGCAGGAACAATTCGAGCGCGGCGATGTCGAACGACAACGTGGTCACCGAAAGAAGTGTGTCGCGGGCCGTGAGGCCGGGCCGATCGCGCATCGACAACAGCAAGTTGACGAGAGAACGATGGGTAACTTCAACTCCTTTGGGTACGCCCGTAGATCCTGAGGTGTAGATAAGATAGGCCAGCTCTTGTGGGTTTTCTGGACTAGCCAGAGTTTCGCGGCTCTCTTGGGAGATGATCCCCCGCGCTTCGTCCAGGTAAACCAGCTGCGCTTCAGTCTCGGGCAGTTTGCCGAGCAAAGCTCGCTCGGTCAGGAGTACTCGCGCGGCCGAATCTTGCAACATCAGTGCCAGCCGCTCTTTGGGGTACGAGGGATCCAGCGGAACGTAGGCTCCGCCCGCCTTCAGCACGCCCAGCAATGCGATCAGCATACGCACGGAGCGATCCGTGCATGTGCCGACCAGTTCGCCCGACTGCACGCCAACGGTGCGAAGATGCCGGGCAAGCTCGTCTGCCTTGTGCTTGAGTTGGCTGTAGGTCAGTTGGGAATGTTCGTCCTCGACTGCGATCGAGTTTGGAGTTCTCGCCACCTGCTCTTCGAAAAGCTGAGTGAGCGTGCAACCGGGATATTTCACCTCCGGACCGTTTCCTTTGCTTAGCACCTGTTCCCGCTCTGCATCGGTGAGAAGTGGAATTTCGCTAATCGGACATTCCGGGTCGAGGGCGACCGCTTGCAGAACTGTCTGCCAGTGACCTACCAGCCGAGCAATGCTTTCCCGATCGAAAAGATCCGGGTTGTAGGTAATCGGTCCAATGATGCCGTTGTCGCGATCATCGAGATCCAGGTACAAATCGAATTTGGAAGCTCCGCTGCCAACATCGAACTGAGTCATGCTCCAGCCTTCAGAGGCGGACATCGGAGGCTCGAGCGACATCATGATTTGGAACAACGGATTGCGGCTTACGTCGCGTGAGAGTTGCAGTTCCTTGACCAGATATTCGAAGGGAAGTTCGTCGTGTGAAATTGCTTCGATGACGATGTCGCGTACGCGCGCCAGGAGCTGGCGAAAAGTAGGGTGGCCGGAAAGGTTGACCCGCAGGACGACGGGGTTGACAAAATACCCCAGCAGCTTTTCGACTTCTGGCCGCCTGCGGCTTGCCGTCAGAGTTCCTAGAATAATGTCGTCCTGCCCGGTGTATCGTTGCAGCACAACGTAGAAGGCAGCAACCATGGCGACGAACAAAGTCGCACCTTGATGCTGGCTCATGCTCCGCACCCGATCGATCAGCGGACGCGGAAGACTCAGCGGGTACATTGCCCCGCGAAAGCTTTGCGCGGCGGGCCGCGGGCGATCCGTAGGCAGGTTGAGGACAGGAAGCTCCCCCGCCAGCTGACGTCGCCAGTAGGTCATGTGCTCAGAGAGCTGCCCGCTGTCAATCCGGTCTCGTTCCCAAGACGCATAGTCCGCACCCTGGATCGCTAACTCTGCAAGCGGAGACGGTTTACCTGTCGAGAAGGCCTCATAGAGCACAATAAGCTCGGGCAGAAACACCTGATAGGCGGTGACGCCATCCAGAATGATCTGGTGGAGGGTCATGAACAGGCGGTATTCGTTCTCTTCAAGCCGGACCAGCTTTATGCGCAAGAGCGGGCCCCGACTCAGATCGAATGGCAGTTGCGCATCTTCCGCCGCCAAGCGCAACGCCTCTTGCTCACGCTGTGCGGAGGGAAGCGCACGAAGATCGGTGACCGGGAGCTTAACTTCGAAGGGAGATCCAACCACCTGCACGGGATGTCCGTCCAGGGGAGGGAAAGTGGTCCTCCACGTCTCGTGGCGGCGAACAATTTCAGTTAACGCGCGTTCTACCGAAGCGACGTCCAGCGGTCCATGGCGGTGCACAGTGAAAGGTTCATTGTAGATGGGCAAGTTGGGCGCAACCTGGGAATGTACCCAGACCTGCTGCTGGGCCAGCGACAGTGGAGCTGGGCCAGTTCCGCTTCGCCGGGGAATGGGGGCAGTTTCGTTGACGGCAATGGCTCGAGTGCCCTCAAGATATTTTTCCAAGAGCACACGCTTTGCTTCGGAAAGGGTGCTCGTACTAATCGCTGAATTTGGACTCATTATGGGGTTAGACGGCAGCTGAACTGAGCTGGCCGTATGCGAGCGCATCGGCGACGCGCAGATCGGGCCGCGTCGCCAAAACTTCAAGCAAACCTACGTATTGGTCCACGAAGTGCCCGATGGTACCCGAATCGAAGAGATCCGGATTGTACTGGGCGCGACCAAGAATGCCGTCGGGTCGTTCATCGACGACCATATATAAATCCAACTTGGCGCCACCACTCTGCACATCCATGGGGGTCAGGTTCCATGCCGGATCGATCGCCGGAAGTGGAGGTTCGAGAGAGAACTGCAGCTGATACATCGGATTCCGAGAGAGATCGGATTGCAACGGGAACGCCGCCAGCAGCCGGTGGAATGGCAAGCGCTGGTGAGATAACGCCTTGCCTGCAACATCTTTCACGCGCCCCAGCAGATCGCGCAGCGTCATATCGCCGGAGACGGGAATGCGCAACACCACCGGATTCAGGAAATACCCCAGGAGCCGTTGTACCTCAGAACAGCTGCGTGTGGGAGCAAGTGTTCCGATAACGACATCAGTCTCCAGAGTGAGCGAATGGAGGAGTGCGACAAATCCGGTGAGCATGCTGATGAACAAAGTGCTTTTCTCGGCGCGGGTCAGATTTTTCAACGAAGCGGTCAGGTCTTTGCCGATCGCGAATGGCTGTATGGCGCCCCGAAAAGTTTGCACCGGGGGGCGGACACGATCGCCTGGCAACTCCAGTGCAGGAGGGTTGGCATGCAATCGTTCGCGCCAAAATGCCAAATCGTCAGCCCAGGCTGCCGCTGGTCTGTCTGCCTGCCACTGGGCGAAGTCTGCGCACTGGATCGAAGGCTCGGGAAGTGGCGAGGGACGCGATGCGGAATAGGCCGCATACAGGGCAATCAATTCCGGAAGGAGCACGTGATATACCGACACGCCATCCAGAATGATCTGGTGCGCAGTGAGGAAGAGGCGATATTGTTGGTCCTGCAGACGAGCCAGGCAAAAGCGAAAAAGCGGATTCCGGGCCAAGTCGAAGGGGCGTCGTGCATCCTCCGCGGCCAATCGCAAGCTGGCCGCTTCCCGCTCCTGCTCGGCTAGATTGCGCAGATCCGCAACGGCGAGGGCAACCGGCTGAGAAGGATGGATGATTTGTTTCACCTCAGCCTCCACCATTTCAAAACTGGTGCGCCACGCCTCGTGTCGCCGTACGATCTCAGTCAAGCTTTGCTCGAGTGCGGCGATGTCGAGAGAACCGTTTCGGTGTATGGTGATGGTCTCGTTGTAGAGCAGGGAATTGGGGGCAAGTTGCGCGGCCAGTTGAGCATGCTGGTAGACCTGATCTTGATAGGGGGAAAGCGGAGCAGGCCCACTCGACTTGCGTCGCGGAATCACCGTGGAGCTATGGGGACCGGGGCCGCGGTCGCTGCTGAGCAAGCGATTCATTAACGTCCGTCTAGCATCCGCCAAATCTGCATCCAGTATCATTGGCATCTCTGTGGGCCAGCGGGGCGATCAGCCGCGCCAGCAAACCGCCAGCGATTTGAGACCTCGCAGTCCCAGATTCTCCCGCCAAACTAACGGAGCCGCTTCCAAAGTCAACTTCGGGAAGCGGCGCAACAGGGCGGCAAACGCGATCTGTCCTTCAATCCGGGCCAGCGGCGCGCCAAAGCAGAAGTGAGGACCCCAACCAAAGGCAAGATGGCGGTTATCGGCGCGTGAGAGGTCAAGCCGGTCGGGATCGGGGAAAACCTCCGGGTCGCGGTTTGCCGCGCCAATGACGGCAATCACAGCGTCGCGTTTGCGGATCTTTTTGCCACCGAGTTCCAAATCCTCCGGCGCGAGCCGGGCGGTATGTTGACTCGGACTCTCGTAGCGAAGCAATTCTTCGACGGCCGAGGGAATCAACGAGAGATTCTCGCGGAGAGTCAACATCACCGCGGGATTTCGCAGCAGGCTGAGGGTGCCGTTTCCGATGAGATTGGTGGTGGTCTCCTGGCCGCCCACCATGGTTACGATGGTGTTGGCGATAACTTCCTGCTCACTCAGGCGATCCCCATCGACCCGGGCGGTAAGCAGGGAATGAATGAGGCCTTCGTTCGGATTTCTGCGTAATTCTTCGATGCGCGCCTGGAAGTAAGATTCCATTTCTCGCAGGCTGCGCAGGACCATCATCGCCCTGCCGGGATTGTGCTGAAAGTTTCCCAGCATCTCGGCAAAATCCGCCGACCAGATCTTCAGCTGGCTATGGTCGGAAATCGGCACGCCCAGCATTTCCGCAGTCACAATGGCGGGTAGGGGCGCGGCGAAATCGGCGATCAGATCCATGCGGCCGGCGGCTTCCACTTGAGCAAGCAGGCGGTCGGCAATTTCCTGGATGTGCAAGCGCAGAGCATCGACGCGCCGCGGGGTAAAAGCCTGGGAACAGAGCCCGCGCAAGCGTGTGTGGCCGGGCGCATCCATGAACAACATCTGCCTCACCATGACCTGGGCGATCGGACCCAAGTCTGAAAGCCCAATGCTGGCCAGTTGTTCCGCTGTGGGAGTGCGGCTGGCGGTGAAGTCGGTCAAGATGCGAACCACGTCGCGATAGCGAGTCACCACCCAGGCATGAAGAAAGTGATCCCAGTGCGTCGGATCTTCGGTGCGAAGCCGATGATAGAGAGGATACGGGTTGGCCAGGACTTCCGGGTCGAGCAGCTGATACAGGCTGAGGGCGGAGGCGTGCGCCGGTGCAGCTGCGTCGGGTTGTGTGCAGGCAGTCATTTTTTGTCAGCAGCTTTTGTTAGCGGCTTCTTCCCGCCGGCTGCGGGGCCGAATCGGCCAACGCTTGCTCGATTTCCTCCGGAGTCATGGCGTTTATTTTGGCCACGATCAGCTCTTGCACTTTTGCCGACAATTCAGCGACCGTGGGAAAATCGAAGATGCTGCGCAAGGGAAGTTCGACGCCGAATGCATCGCGTATCTGCGCGATTAATTGCGCGGCCAGCAGAGAATGGCCGCCCAGCAGGAAGAAATTGTCCCCCGCATCGATCTGTTTAACGCCCAACAAGCCTTTGAGCAGTGTTTCCACGCGCTGTTCAACGACGCTGCCCGCCGGTCCTGGCGTTTCTACAGAGCTGTCTGCATGGGCGGGGCGGGGCAGGGCCGCGCGATCCAATTTCCCCCCCGGGGTCAGCGGGAGCCGGTCCAAGCGCAGGAAGATTCCCGGGACCATATAGTCGGGCAGGCGCCGGCGAAGAAAGCTGTGCAGGGCACGCTGATCAAACTCCGCGCCGGGCGCGGGCACAACGTAGGCCACAAGATACTTGTCTCCGGGAGTATCCTGCTGAGCCATGATCGCGGCGGCGGCGACCGCGGGATGTTGCTCGAGGGCGGCGACAATTTCACCCGGCTCGATGCGATACCCGCGCAATTTAATCTGGTCATCGGCACGTCCAACGAAAGCAATCTGTCCGTCAGGCAAATAGCGGGCGAGGTCGCCAGTCTTGTACAGGCGTTCGCCAGCCACAGGGCGGAAAGGGTTGGGGAAGAAGCGTTCTTTGTCGAGATCGGGCCGTCTGACATACCCGCGGGCCAGGTTAGCACCGCCAATGTAAAGTTCTCCTACATCTCCAGGGGGGACTTCTCTCAGGTTCTGATCGAGAATGTAAGTCCGCACATTGCTGATCGATCGCCCAATCGGAGGTCGAACATCCGGTTTGCTCTCGGCCGAGAGGGCACAGGACGTCGCAACCACCGTGCATTCGGTGGGACCGTAATTATTCACCAGGGTAAAGGGCAGATGGCAGGGCGGATAATGATGAAGCGTATCGGCGCCGGTGAGCAAGATGCGAAGTACGGCGCTTTGCGGCCAGGCTAGGCGGATGAGCTGTTCGGCAAGCACCGTCGCGACGAAGCCGATGGTGATCTCCTGAGCGAGCAACCAATCCCGAAGCGGCTCAGCTGCGAAGCGCGCTTCTTCAGCGACGAAATGGACGCTGGCGCCGGTCGCGAGATACGGCCAAACTTCCCAGACAGCCGCGTCGAAACCGATGCTCGAAAGCTGACTGCCGCGGTCGGCAGACGTAACTGCAAACGTCTTGACGTGCCAGGAAACGAGATTCAACAAGTTCTGCTGCGTAATCTGCACGCCTTTGGGTTGACCTGTGGAACCGGAAGTGTAAATCACGTAGGCGAGGGAATCTTCCGCACTGTCGGTGTCAACCGCACTTCTGCCGTCGCCGGCCAAGAGGTTTGCGCTCCCGTCCAAGGCAATCACTTGCCAATTGCCTGCCGGTATCCGCCGATAAAGGGACGAACTGGTGAGGACCAAGGGCACGCGCGCGTCGTTCAACATGAAGTCCAGGCGAGTGGTTGGAGATTCAGGCTCCAAAGGAAGGTAGGCTCCGCCGGCCTTCATGACGGCCAAGGCGGCCAGCACCATGGATGGGGATCGATCCGTGCAAACCCCGACAATGACTTCGGGACCTACTCCTCGGGCACGCAGATAGGCGGCCAACCGATTCGCGTCTGACTCCAGTTGCCCGTACGAGATGGTGGCGCTGGCCGATTGCAGAGCCAGGGCCTGCGGGTTCAGCTGCGCCTGCAGGCTCACCAATTCGGACACCCTTTTCGTGGGCGTACTATTCGTCGAATTGCCGCAGCCGGACGACCTTGCAGAAATGCTCATAAATTTGTAGACCATCACTTACATCTCAGCGACCCGCCGGGACGTGCCCTCCCCGCATGCGTTTGAAGCGATCCGAGTACAGAACCTGTTCGCTGATTCTGACCTTTACGGGGATTTTGTAACGGTCGAGACGCTGCGAACAGTATTGCTTGAGACGATGAGTAAAAGCCTGAAGATCCTCTGGGGCCTTCAAAGTGACCCGTGCGCAAGGGATGTTGCCCGTGATCATGTTCGCTTCCTTGAACACCGCGACGTCCAGAACGTTGTCCATCTCCTGGATGACGCTCTCGACCTCGGCGGGATACACCTTTTCGCCTCCGACGTTGATAATCTCCGATTCCCGGCCCAGGATGCGGATATATTCGCCATCTTCGAGGACGCGATCGCCGGTGTTTAACCACCCGTCCTCGGTGAAGGGATTGGCGGCATTCAAATATCCCAACATCACAGAGTTCCCTTTGATGTGCAGGATTCCGTCGACCACGCGCGTGTGAAATTCGGCTCCTCCGACCTTGACCCACAGAGAATCCGAGGACTTGGACTTCGAACGCAGAACTCCGATTTCGGAAAGTCCGTAAGTCTGTTGCAGGGTAATGTGAGGAAATAAGGAGTGGAAACGTTTCAGTGTGCTTTCCGGCATTGGTTCGGTGCCGTAGGTCACCACCTTCAGCGAGCTGAGATCGTGCCGCAAGTAAGCTTCGCTGATGATGATCAAATTGAGGAAGGTTGGCGAGGTGGGCAATAGTTCAACTTTGTGACGCTCGACATCTGCCAATACCCCGTCCGGCGTACGCGCGGAGACGGTCACGATGCAGCCGCCGTTGGAGACGGTGTACAGCACCGTATTCACTCCGCCGAGATGGTCAAACAAAAGGAATGGCACCGTCCGGAAGGCCTTTCTCGGAGTGCGGAATTTTTCCAGCAGCGGGACGAAATCGTGCACTGCGCCTTTGCTTTTGCCGGTTGATCCGGAAGAGAAGACGACCAAGCCGGGGTGAGCAGAAAACTTCAATTTGGAATAGAGCGGGTGAGAGGCGGCGCGTCCCAGGGTAACGCAGCTGAATTCATCATCGGCGCTGAGAACGATGGACCATTCGCCCTGGGCAATTTCGATAAATTCCTGCCGCTTGGCCCGTGCCGCCGAGGAAATGGGAACCACGATCACGCCCCGTGAGACCAGCGCCAGCAAAAGCGCAATTGCCGTCGGAGAATATTCAGCTTCGACGATGACCACGGCGCCGGCTGGAATGGCAAGTTGCTCAAGCCTGGCCTGCCACTCCCGCGTTTTCGACAGCAGCATTGCGTAGGTAAAGGATCGATGCTTCCACACCATGGCCTCGGCGGACTGGTTGTGGTCAAACACTTCCAGAAGAAAGTCGACGAACATCAGGAAACGCCTCCCAAATAGAGGGTTTGGCCAGTGATGAAGCAGCTTTCGGGGCGAAGGTAGAAGTCGGTTATGTTAATCACATCCGCGAAAGACCCTAATCGCGGGATAGCCTGACGCTTCAGCAGTCGGTCGATGCTAGCCTTGGGCACATGGTGGATCAAGTCGGTGGCAATGGGAGTGGGGCCCACCACGTTTACGGTAATGGAGAAAGGAGCCAGCTCGCGGGCAAGGATCTGACTCAATTCCGCGACCGCCGCTTTCGAGGCGTTATAGGCGGCCTCTCCCTCCAGCCGGAGCGGCACTCCAATGGAGCTGAAATTGATAATGCGTCCGCCGCCACTGCCGCGCATGAGCTTCGCGCCCTCGCGGCTGAGCAGGAACGTTCCCAGATAATTGGTGCGCATGATCGATTCGACGGTAGCCGAAGGAGTGAGCAGGAAGTGATTCATGCTGGCCACTCCCGCGTTGTTGAGCAGCGCGTCCAGGCGGCCTTCGATTTTGCGAACCTCGCCCATCGTCTTCGCAACATCTTCCTCGTTCGCGACATCCATCTGTGCGTGGCGGTAGTGCTCGTGCCGCAGGTCACTGGGACCGCGGCTGCAGCCGACGACCCGCCAGCCCTGAGCGAGATAGTGCTCCGTCAGACATCTTCCGATGCCCTTACGCGCACCGGAGATGAGCATGACCTTATGTGGTGGCGCGCCGTTCATTGATCAGTTCCTGTATATATCGGGCCAGCGACTGCACGTCGCGAAAGGGGCTGTGGGTCAGGGAAAAGGCGCGCTCGTTGGCCAATGACAGGGGCACGCCGAGGGCATCCTGGAGATTCTGTTCGACCGCGACAATCAGGTTCACCAGGCCTATGGAGTCAAGCTTGCTGCCCGAACCCATGAGCGCTTGGTCGGGCGACTTGCTGAGGGTCATCTCGAGGGGCAGGTGCTGGTTCACTTGATCGATGGCGGAATAAATGGCAGCTTCTATCTGAGTCATTATGTTCGGTCCCGGAAGATGATCTGGCTTTAGGTCAGTTTTGACGTGGTTGGCTTCAGTCTGCATCACTTCACCAAACATATTCAATTCTGTTGGTTTCGGTCGTGCCGGGAGTTCCAAAGTTCAAAAAGGGCACCGTTGCTCACCCTGCTGAAGCTCTTGCGTTCGGCGATGGAACGGAAAACAGCCTCGAGCTTTTCCCAATGGCCGTTGGCGTCGATCTCCCAGCTATGAAGGTACAGGTGCGCGATGCCTCCGTGAGCCTCGATATGATCGAGAGCATGCAGGAACTGGATCTCCCAGTCGGTGGCACCCTTGTAGGTCTGGAAAAAGTTGTATGCCCCTGCGAAGTTCCTTTCCAGCATGGCGTGGCGGACTTGAATGAGCCGGCTATGCGAACAGGCGTGCGTGCTGACCCCCCACAAAAAGGGGTTGTGCGGAAACTGGTGCAGATTCATAAGACAGGTTCGGGCTCCCAGGAATCCAGCTTTCTGGACCAGTAGAATGCTTTGGCGATCGAATTTTCCGCGCGGATAACAGAATGAGATGATCGGCGCTCCCAGCGCGTCTTCCATCCAACTCTTGCCTTCGCGCACTTCCGACCATGCCCGATCTTGCGGAAGCGATTTCAACACAACGTGGTTGAGCGTATGGCCGCCAATTTCAAAGCGGGACCCGATCTCGCGAATTTGTTCCTTGGACAGCACAGCCCGTTCGGGATTGGTCACCGGAACGTAGAAGGTCGCGGCAATGCCATAACGGCCCAGAAGTTCTGCGGTCCGGAGATCGGTGGGGTGTCCGTCATCTACACTAATGGTGACGAAGCGGTCAGTCATACATGGTTTCCTGCACCGCCGGCCGAGGGATCAGAAGCGAGCGTTCTACAACCGGTTCGTACTTCCTAACACCAATAAGCTGCAGTGAGATTTTTGCGATGAATTTAGAATTGCCGATGAGATAGCGTTTCCACAGTCGGCGCGGTTCCTGGCAAAGCCGGTGCACCCACTGCAGGCCGAGGACTTTAAGCCATTCCGGGGATTCCTGAATCCTGCCGGTATGCATGTCAAAGGCTGCGCCCACGGCGAACATCAGTTTGGTATCCAAACGGTCAATGTAGTCGGCAATCCACCGCTCCTGTTTGGGAGTGCTTAAACCCACCCAAAAGATGTCGGGCTTTAAGCGGGAGACGGTTTCCGAGAGAGCCGTTGCCTCCTCGGGTCGTAGCGGACGGAACGGCGGAGTGTAGGTTCCAACCACTTTGAGGCCTGGGAAGCGCTTCGTCAGGGCGGACTTGAGTTCTTCAGCCACTCCAACATCCCCGCCATAAAAGAAGTGGGTGTACCCAGTCTTCGCTGACAACTCGCACAGACGCAGCATGAAGTTGGGTCCGGTCACCTGTTTTATGCCGCGGAAACCTTGAAGCCGTCCCACCCACATGGTCGGTCTACCGTCGGCCAGATTCAGCAAGGAGTGATTGAGGATCGTGCGAAGCGCTGGATCCTTCTGCGCCTCCATGATTCCGTGAACGCCGGTAGCGCAGACATAACCTTTGGTGCCCGCTTCCATCGCCGAAGCGATCGTCGCCAAGGCGCCATTCATGTCGGTAGCGCTGACGCCTACACCGAGCACATTAGCGCGAAGACCGTGGGATATGGTTTCCATTTCAAAGCGGAGCAAGATGGAGGGTCGAGCGCAATCAGAACCGCAGCCCAGCTTACTCGCTGGCTGAGGGGGTTGCCGGGTCGGTGGGTTTTTCTACCGCCGCCTCCGGACGACCCGTGATGCGGTCGTATATCTTGCCGACCATTACCAGGACTTTGTTCCAGAACATCAACAAAAATCCGAAGATGGCGGCCAGACTGGAGGCTAGGCCCATTACCTGGTCGGGAGTTCCATATGCCATTATCATTGATTCACTCCTTGGGAGATACCGGTGGAATACATCGTTGAGGTTTGAGGTTGATTCGTAGTGCGATTGCGTAGCCGTGCTGCCAGGTCGGTCCGAACGCTCTGACTGGACGTTGCGGTGGCCAAATTATTCAGCTCACCAACATCTTGTGTCCAGTGGTACAACTCTTCCCGCTGGCCTTCGATTAACTGCCACTCACTCGAGGTAATCGACTGCAGTGGGCCCGCGTAGGCGGGATAGCCTTCCGGAAGAAATTTGTACTGGGCCATCTCGGAGATGGGATCGGGCAACTGCGCTGGTTGCCAGCGGGGTTCCATAAACCTGCCAGAGAAGGCCCGGGAAAGTTGTTCTGGGGATTCGAACTGCTTGCGCCCAGTAAATCCAAGACTGTTGCCGGTAGTGAGTCAGTGCTCACAGCACCGTCCAGGCGCAGGCCCGCCGGCACTTTGCCCGGCCAAGAAATCATCAGCGGGACATGAACCAGTTCGCGATAGAGAGCGTTACGATGTTCGAGAAGACTGTGATCGCCGAAACACTCGCCATGATCGGCAACCAAAATGAACAGCGTATTCTGCGCCCGGCCGCGTTTACGCAATCCTGCCAAAAGCGACCCTACCTGATCGTCGGTATAGGCGAGCGCGCCATCGTAGGAATCCATTTCTCCCTGTAGCTGTGCCGGGGTGAGCTGAGGATAGGCGTTGCCTTGGCGAATGACTCCGCCCGGCTCTCTTTCTGCAGAAAACTTGCCTCGCCAGGGCTGCGGCGGGAGATAGGGATCATGCAGGTCGTTGAAATTAATAAAGACAAAAAATGGCTTATCGGGATAGCGGTCAATCCAGGAAAAGACCTGGTTCTTGATCTGTTCGGCACGCTGTCGAACGGGAAATTCCTTCAGGCCCAGGTGGTCGGAGAAGTGAACGAACACTCTGCCCCAGAAAGTGCGAGAGATCGTGTCCGCCAGCGAATAATAGTAGTCATCAAAGTAGACGAAACCCCGGCCGAAACCTGCCCGCCGTGTGAAGTAGTAGTCGTTTCCCGAAAATGCCGCGGTAGTGTATCCCCGGGAACGCATCGCTTCGGCTAGGTTCGGGAAGTGGGTGTGCAGCGGTTCGTCCCCGACTGCCAGATGCTCGTGCGGCAAACGACCGGTGAGCAAAGAAGCGTGTGCCGGGAGGGTCCACGGAGCGGACGAGATGGCATTGTCGAAGACCACGCTCTGCTGGGCAAGCTGATCGATATGGGGGCTGGTCGGTCGGTTGTAGCCGTAACTAGAAAGATGGTCTGCCCGCAACGTGTCGATCACCAGAAAGACCACATTCGGTGCGTTTTTAGCGGCCGGCGGAAGCGCTGCGATCGCCCTTTCTCGCTGCAGCCGCAAGCCCCCCTGAATCGAAGCCGCGACCAGCACTGTGAATGCCATGAACGCGGGCAGTGAGGTTTTGAAGAAAGCGATGACCGGTCGCTCGTGGCGCACAAACCAGCGATAAAAAACGGCCGTCAAGCCCAGGGTGAGCGAGGCGGCTCCGAGGCTCGAGATTCTGCCGGTCAGAGAAACCCAATCTCCGAAGGTTATCAGCGCGAACCCGGTTACCAGCGCCGCGGCGGGCAGGCGGAACATGCGCCGTGCCACCAGCATCATCGCAGCGATACACAGAAACAGCACGAAATCGAAAAGGGCCGAGATCCAAACGATTTCCACGGAAACGCCCGGACGGATAAATCGATTCCACAGGCCATAACCGTAAACAGCCAGCAGACCGCAGCCCTCGATCAGTCCAGCCACCAGTCCGAACCAGGCGGCCACCGCGAACAGCTTCCCTGCGGATAGCTGCTGCCGTGCGGTGGCCAGCTTCTGGACTGGCTGCTGCAGCGTAGTGCTCATGACTTCTCCTCGACTTCGGTTGGAGGGAAAGGCACGCCTGCTTTCTGCCTTTCCCTCGGACATCAATCGGCAACTGTGGCCACCGGAACGGGCGGCTTCGATGGCTCGGGAAGCAAACCAATCGGTCAGACGGAAAATCCGCCCGCAACGAGACGGTAGCTGGACATCTCAGTTGCCGCCCAACGATTGGCAGCGGCTTGCCGGTAGATCTCCATCAGGGCATTGTAATTTTTTTGGGCAGTGTATTTCGCCTCATAGGTCGACCGCGCATTACGGCCGAGTCCCTCCATGAAAACCGCATGGCTCGACGCCCACGCCAGCTTCTCCGCGAGATCCTCAGCGTCGCCGGCGCGGAAAAGCAACCCAGTCTTGCCGTCTTCGACAATCTCCTGCATCGCTCCC